>CBEUWV010000073.1:0-8133 GCA_965546895.1 uncultured bacterium | reverse complement strand
TAGTAACTGCCAATATTGACTTCCATTGTGTCCGTTGTATTGGCGTACCGGGGACGGTGTTCCTGGGACCACTGTAAATGGGCCTCGTTGAACATGGTATCAGACAGAATCGAGGTCAATTCGAAAACCACGGACGTGGAAAAGTCCTCTTCCCGTCCGTTGGATGTTACACCGTCGGTCACGTATCTGTGGCTGTTCGTCCCGTTTTCCGCGGTGAATTCCTGACGGTTGACGCGAAGGGAGAGACGATGGTTATCGTTGATCTGCCAATCCAGTTTAACGAAATATACATCGTTATCTTCGGTCTCCGGAGCCGGGCCTTCGTTGGCGGCAATGATGTCGGGGAATGCGGCTGCAAAAGCATCATATCCTGATGATTCTCTGAATTTCCAGGAAAAAGTGGAATCCCGGCGCTGGGCGTCATAGCCTACAAAGAAAAACAGCTTGTCCTTGATAATCGGACCGGAAACCGTAAAACCGAACTGGTCTTTGGTAAAGTCGTTCTTCCTCATTTCCAGCGGGAGAGGCTCATAATCAGACGGCGCAAGAGCATTCATCATGCTGTCTGTCTGGCGGAACCAGTGGGCAGAGCCATGGTACTCATTGGTACCGGATTTGGTCACCGCGTTGATGATCAGACCGCTGGCATTTCCGTATTTTGCGGAGTAGCCGTTGGACACCACGTTGAATTCCTTGATCGTTTCCTGGGAAAAGGTGAACGGAATTCGGGTAGAACCCCGCTGCTCGCCAAAGAAGGTCGAGTTGTAACCGGCACCATCAATCTGGAGGTTGTTCATGATTCCCCGGGTTCCAATTCCAGCAACCCGTTCACCGGCAGCCTCAGAAACACCAGGGGTTAAAAGGACAAAATCCTTGAAATCCCGGCCTTTAACCGGCAGATTCTCAATGTAGTCATCACCGACACTGGCGGTAACGTCCACCTTCTGAGTTTCAATCAGCGGTTTTTCTGCCGTAACCACAATAGATTCAGCCAGTTTTTCCGGCTTCATGGTAATCTTGTAGTTCACAATATCACCCAGGCCCAGCCTCAGGTCCTTTGCACTGTAGCTACCAAAACCGGGAAGACTGGCTTCTACTGTGTAAGTGCCCAGCGGCAGGAAGGGAGCACGGAACTTACCGTTGGCATCTGTAACAACGGTACGCTTAGTACCCTGTTCGAAGCTGGTCAGTACGACGGTGACGCCGGGAAGTGCGGTTCCCTGGTTATCGACTACCAGACCATTGACAGTAGCTTTCGTGCTCAACTGCGCAAACGCAGTGACACCGCAAAGCAGGAACCCTAACACAAACATCAGGATTCGATTCTTCATAAACGACCTCCTTTGGGAATAATAACCAAACCTTAATAAAAGAAAAATCTGCTGTTTTCCATGCCCTCAGTTCTTGTTTGCCCCAGCGCACATTCGTAACCTTCGTTTCCGGAGAAGTAGGTTGCGACTTCAGTACTGTGACATGATGGGCACGTTTGATAAACACCAGATTCCATAGTGAAGCAATTATAGCAGATAGAGAAATCCTGTGTCAAAAGCAAATGTTGTAAAGTTCCTGTAAAATGCGCATCCTTCAGTTTGTCCGGATTCAGGCACTTCACGACCGTTCGAAACGGCAAATCAAATTTGCGCTGGAACCTTCCTTCAATCTCCGTTTTCTTTTTTAGGTTCAATGGCTTATCGCTTGGCAAAGTGGCGTCTTTTGAGTAATAAACCGAGCCATCCCGGATTTCCCCATTGAGTATCCGGCTGGCATAAAAGGGCTGAAATTTCAGATCCAGGCGGGCAAAGCGATATGCAGCCTCTCCCTGGTCCGCCGTACCGAGAAAAAGTTTGATCTTCCCCTGTTTTGACTCCTCGGAAACCTGCGCTTTAACAATGGACAGAAACTCATCCGCACGCAATAATCGGTTGGGACCTTCGTCCATGTCGCCGTCCAGTAAGACTCTGGACCACTCATTCAATCCACATACAGCAATCACACAGGGAGACAGGGAAGGGTTAAAACCAAGATGGTTCAGTAGATCCAGCGGGCCTCCCGATCGCACAGCAGACACTTTTTCAAGAAAAACTCTTTTTCTTGCGAACAATGCCACTGCCTTTTGCATCAGACGTTTCAATTCCACTTGAGATGTTGTGTCCTCCACTAAAGAACGAATGGCCAATCCCGGTAAATTCAGGGATATGGATTCCAGAATATATGTTGTCTCCACCGGGATCCTGTCGTTCAAAACCAGAAAAGGAGAGGGAAACCAGTTGTCGCCACCAGTTGTAATGAAAGCGCTGAGAATCTTTTCTTCCCTCATCCTCTTAAGAACCGCATCTATCACCCCTGGACGGCAAAAATGGAATGCCCGCCCTGTCCCCCTTTCTGCCGTAGACATGGCTGTAAGACAGGACTGAACAAGCCCGGCACAGGTTTCAGGTAGTTCAGTCTCTAAAAGGCCAAGTTTGATCAGAGCCGACAAATCCGGACAAAACCGCATTCAGCTTCAAAAAGTTTTGGATGAATCGAGTCGTCGTTTCGGGTTTCTCAAGTACAAGATCTCCGGCTGCATATGAGAAATTCAGAAGATCGCTCGCATTCAGATAAATTTTCCAGGGTCTGTCCGGCGTAGGAAGACCGTGAATATGCAATCTTCCTTCCAGATGCATACGGTGCAGATGGGCGGGGTAAATGTCGGAAAGGGCAAATTGCCGCTTCAAAACGTCTGACATGATTGCCCCTGTACCGGCGGGAGACGGTACAGGACCGGGATGGTCAACGGTTGAGAATTGGAGCAAGCCTCCTACATCATGAAGAGAGAGGCCCAGACGCTTATTTCGCTCCCTGGCCTTCTCGAACCTATACTCAATCAGTTTGGCATTCACCAGCTCCCGTACCAGTTCCGATGTCACAACACGGATTCCGGAAGAAAAGACAGTGGCTTGAATCTCCTCACTGATCTTGTCCGCAAGCTGATAGTCAATTCCCGTTTCGTTTACCAGAACTGCAACAATTCGGGTCCGATCCCAGGGATTGAGGTCCTCATCTGTAGTGTGAACAAAAATGGATTCTTCATGGAAACGATGAGAAAACAGCTTGCGGTCTTCTTTTTTCATACGGATTTGCCGGCAAACATACTCTTTAAACGATCCCAGACGGATACCGGCTCATCCTCCACTTCACGAAGCTTTTCAAACAGTTTCCGTTGTTCATCATTCAACCGATGGGGTGTTTTCACCTGTACTGTAGCGAGAAGCCTTCCTTTTTTCCCGGTATTCATATCCGGAAATCCCTCTCCTTTCAACTCCAGTATTGTCCCGGACTGGATACCTGCGGGAACTTTCAACTGGGCCCTGCCACCCGGGGTGGGGATTTCAATTTCCCCGCCCAGTGCAGCCATAGAGAAGGTAACGGGGAGCTCAAGGCCAACATCAGTCCCACTTCTCTTGAACACCGGATGTGATTCTACACCCACGACAATATACAGGTCACCGTAGTTTCCGCCCCCGGGCCCGGCTTCCCCACTGCTTCTTACCCGAAGTGTATCCCCGTCGTTAATGCCTGCCGGTATCCGGATTGCAACTTCGTGATCGTTTACAGCCATTCCCTCGCCGTGGCAGACTGCGCAGGGATGTTCAATGACTTCCCCCTGCCCATTGCATGTGGAACAGGTTCTGGACATGGTAAAGAACCCTTGCCGTATTAATATGTTGCCTCTCCCCCTGCAGGTAGGACAGGTTTTCCGGCCTGTACCGGGCCTTGCACCGCTGCCGCCGCACTCCGGACAATGCTCATGTCTTTTAATCCTGACTTTCTTTTCGGTACCGGTGTAAGCTTCGTCAAAGGAAATCCGGAGGGAATATTGCAGATCATTCCCCCGCTGTTGCCATCCCCGGGGATGGTTTCGGCCGCCGCCGCCAAAAAGCGTGTCAAAAATATCTGTAAATCCACCAAAAATATCATTAAAATCGTACGAAATATCACCCTGGGACAAACCGCTATGACCATACCGGTCGTACTTTTCCCGTTTGGAACTATCGCTCAGTACTGCGTACGCTTCGGCAATTTCCTTAAATCTGTTTTCCGCTTCCTCATTGTCCGGATTCCGGTCCGGATGATACTGGACTGCCAGTTTCCGGTATGCTGATTTTATTTCCTGACTTGTTGCAGTTCTGGCCAAGCCCAATACTTCATAATAATCCCGTTTCATCCCACGTCCCTGCCTTTCTATTGTTGTCGGTTTTCAACTTCTTTTCTTGAAAAGGATAGCTTCATCCCGGTTATTCAATCATCCATTGTTGTGCCGTAGAGAAGAAGTTCCCCCAGCTTTCGAGATATTTTCTGCAATTCTTCATATGCCTCTTTCAGCACCTCGAGTTCATTTCCTCCCATAGCTTCTTTGGCCTTTTCTATGGTATTCCGCATTTTATCACTGAAGTCGCTGGGCATCTTTCTTCCATGCTCGGTAAATGATCGCTCAGTCGTTGACAGAAGGCCTTCAAGGTTATTTCGCGCAACTATCAATGCCCGAATTCGAAGCTCTTCCTCTCTTCGGGCTGCTGCCTTATCAATTATATTGCTGATTTCCTTCTCCGTCAGACCGCTTGTGGGACGAATGCGAATTGACTGAGATTTGCCGCTATCCTGATCGATGGCACTGACATTGACAATGCCATTGGAGTCAATTTCAAAAATAACTTCAATCCTGGGAGCTCCTTTCGGTGCCGGCGGAATATCAATCAGTTCAAATCGGGCAAGTGGAAAATTATTTTCGCAGAGCTCACTTTCTCCCTGAAGAACATGCACCTCAACCTTCTTCTGGTTGTCCACAACCGTCGTAAATATTTGACTGGCTTTTGTTGGAATTGTGCTGGTTCTCTCAATCAGTTTGACAAACAGGCCACCCTTGGTCTCAACACCCAGAGACAGTGGCGTAATATCCAGAAGAACAATATCCTTTACCTCACCGCTGAGAATGCTACCCTGCATAACCGCACCAATACCCACCACTTCATCCGGATTTACATCATCTCTCGGTTCCTTTTCAAAAAACTCCTTCACCTTTTCCACCACAAGTGGCGTACGGCTCTGCCCTCCCACAAGGAGCACATGCTCGATCTCACTTTTTTCCAGACCAGCGAGACGAATTGCCTCTTCACAGGGAGGAATTGTCCGGTCCACCAGGTCCGTAACAAGGGAAATAAATTCCGCCCGGGTCAAAGTATGAATGAAGTGCTTCGGCCCGCTGTTGTCAGCGGCAATGAATGGAAGGTTGATTTCCGTTTCCATAACTGATGAAAGTTCGCATTTCGCCTTCTCAGCCGCTTCCTTCAACCGCTGCAATGCCATTTTGTCTTCGGTCAGATCGATATTGGTATCATCCATAAATCGTTGCACAATCCATTCAATGATACGCCGGTCAAAATCATCTCCCCCGAGAAACGTGTCGCCACTGGTGGACAATACCTCGTACACGCCCTCTTCGATATTCAGAATAGAGATATCGAAAGTCCCCCCCCCGAGGTCATACACAGCTACCTTCCCTCTCAAATTTCCCCTGTCGTAGGACAGGGCAGCTGCGGTGGGTTCATTTATAATCCGCAGAACCTCCAGACCCGCGATGGTCCCGGCATCTTTGGTAGCCTGGCGCTGAGCATCGTTGAAATAGGCCGGAACTGTCACAATGGCCTGTTTTATTTCCGTACCGGTATACTGCTCTGCATTTTCCTTCAAATCTTTGAGGATGAGTGAGGAAATTTCCTGTGGAGAATATTGTTTCTCCATGATTTCAACCCAGGCATCTCCATTTTTCGCCTCTACAACCTTAAATGGCAATGTCTTCAACATTGAGTTCACTTCAGCAGCATTAAATTTCCGTCCCATAAGACGCTTGATTCCAAAAACAGTATTCTGCGGGTTCGTGATCGCCTGTCGTCTCGCTATGTGGCCTACCAGGACTTCCATCTTTTCGGTAAAACCGACTACCGAAGGTGTAATCCGGCTGCCTTCTTTGTTGGGAACGATCACCGGAGACTGGTTCTCAAAAATCGACACACAACTATTGGTTGTTCCCAGATCAATTCCAAGTATATAGTTCATGACTCATTCTCCTCGGAAGTCTCCTCTTCCTGACCGGCTATCTCCTCAGTTTCCACAACCTTCTCAGGGTGGAGGGCCACTTTAACTCTGGCTGGACGTAACAATCGATCTTTCAGTTTATAACCCTTCTGAAAAACCTCTACTACTGTATTATCGGGAAAGTCCTCGGAAGCTTCACGCATCATGGCCTCGTGAAAGAACGGATCAAACGGTTCACCTTTGGGGTCGATTTCCATCAACCCTTCTCCTTTGAGGCTATCGAGGAGGTGTTTCGCAATCAATTTCATCCCCTCATAAAAGGAATGGACATCAAAGCCTTCTGAGTCTGGCTCCACCTGGAGAGCCCGATCAAAATTGTCTAACACCTCCAGCAGACGAGTCAGAACCTCTGCGGTACCGTATCGAACTGCCTCTTCCTTTTCCCGGGCTGTCCGCTTCTTAAGGTTTTCGAACTCGGCCATTTTCCGAAGCAGCGTTTCTTTCAATTCATGGGTTTCCCTTTCCAGTTGTGTCAGCTGTTCGGCAAGATCTGCTGTCTCCGGCATCAGCTTTTCGTCTTCGTCTTCAAATTCAGGTTCGGGTTCGGTAAAAGCATCCTCCGGTTCAACCGGCTCTTCAAGGGGTTTCGAAGCTGTTACCTCCTCGTCGAGAACCGGACCGTCTTCTTCCATCACGTCAGGAACTTCCACCGGTTCCATGGCCGAATCTTCCGCAGGGACAGCCTCGTTACCAGCTACCTCATTGTGTTTTTTCTTCCCCATCGTATGCTCCTTGCTCTCTACAGATTTATTTTCAATTACTCATATTCTTCTGCATGATAGCACTCATCAGCGTTCCAGTCATCAATCGCATTGTGGAAAATATCCGTCGATAATCCATGCAAACCGGCCCCAGAAGTCCGAATGCTCCCTTGATTCCATTTCCAATGCCATACGGGGAAATAATCATGGAATAATCATCCGCGATTTCTCCACTGAGAAAAACCGTTACGTCCCGGTCCATGCATGTATTGATCAGTTCCACAATGCTGTGCTTCTCTTCCACACTGAATACCAGTCCCTGCAGTTGACGTACATTCTGACCATCTTCCCGCCGTACCAGGTTCGACATGCCCCGAACCAGCAACTCGTCATCCCCGGCATCCATTCTTTCAATTTCCCGGAAAGATGGCGACAGTATCTCTCTTGCGAGGCGGTCAATCTGTTCCACCCGTTGTTTCATGCCCCGAATAAGCTCCTGTCTGACTTGAAAGAGTGTTTTTCCGGGGAATTCCAGGTTCAGATAGCGATTTACTGAAATCAATTCTTCATATGAAATATCCCGATCAAGCTCCACAAGAACCTGCCGGTAGAGGTTGCTCCGGGTGATCACGATCATCAACACGCGCCGGGGAGACAGGCGTACAAATTCCACCCGGGTTAATCTCATATTGAAAAGGCTGGGGAAAACCAGCAACGACATAAATCCGGTTTCATCCTTCAGGAAATCCAGATATTGAACCAGCAGCGAACGGGTATCGGAAATATCCCGGACATATCGGCTGAGATGTGTTTTCGCATCAGCAGGCATCTCCAGATGGTAGTACTGCCCCACCAATTGATTCACATAAAATCGAAATCCCTGACGGGTCGGGATTCGTCCAGCTGAAAGATGAGCCTTTTCCAGAAAGCCTTTTTCTTCCAGCGTATGGAGTACATTCCGTACAGTCGCGGAAGAGAGGGAACGGCCGTTTTCTGAATACCTGGCAGCCACGGAACCGGAGCTTAACGCTTCCCGAGTCTGGATATGCTGCTCAATCAGCGTTTTCAGGACTTGTTCTTCTCTCTCATTCAACTGCGTCATTTTTTTATACAACTCCCCTTTCAATAGACTTAATGGAAGTATTGTACCAAAATCCGGCATTTTTCAAAACCCCAAAAAAGTGAAAGTGAAAGTGTGAGTGCGTGAAAGAAAAGACAGAAAATGACCCATCTCTTCCCTTTCCGGACTCAAACTTAAACTCAGCGGACTGTTGCCCAAATGCCCATCCATCCTGCC
>CBEUWV010000072.1:0-8261 GCA_965546895.1 uncultured bacterium | reverse complement strand
GGGATCCATCACGGAAAAAATTTTACTGTCTGGAAATGCTTCCCTATCCCTCGGGACGGATTCACATGGGACATGTCCGCAACTACAGTATCGGAGACGTGATCTCCCGCTTTCTGACCATGAACGGATACAATGTTATGCATCCCATGGGCTGGGATGCTATGGGAATGCCTGCGGAAAATGCCGCTATCAAGAGTGGCAATCATCCCCGGCAACATACCTATGATCACATGGAAATGATGCGTACCCAGCTTCAAAACCTGGGATTCTCCTACGACTGGGGCCGTGAAATTGCTACCTGTGACCCGGAATACTACAAGTGGAACCAGTGGATTTTTCTGAAAATGATGGAGAAAGGATTGGTGTATCGAAGCCGGCGTTCTGTCAACTGGTGCCCTTCCTGTCGAACTGTTCTGGCAAATGAACAGGCAGAGGGCGGTACGTGTTGGCGCTGCGACTCTGAAGTGGAGTTAAAGGAGCTGGAGCAGTGGTTTGTTAGGATTACGGATTACGCGGAAGAACTACTGAACGGGTTAGATGATCTTCCCCAATGGCCGGAGAATGTCAAAGCCATGCAGCGACACTGGATTGGTCGAAGTGAGGGCAGCTTTGTTACCTTCCAGGTGGATGGCATTGACAAAGGGCTGGAGGTTTTTACTACACGAATTGACACCATTTTCGGCGCGACCTTTGTCTGCCTTGCCCCCAACCATCCGCTGGTGAAGGAGATAAGAGAGGTGTCTCCTGAACGGAAGGCAATTGACAAGTTTGTTGCGAAAATGAATCGGATGAGTCGAGAAGACCGTCTTGCCTCCACCGAGAAACTTGGACAATTTACCGGGATCTATGCCTTAAACCCCTTCACAAAGAAGCGAATCCCTGTTTATCTGGCAAATTTTGTATTGATGGAATATGGGACCGGCGCGGTAATGTCGGTACCGGCCCACGACCAACGGGATTTTGAATTTGCGAAAAAATATCAATTGCCCATTGTTCCCGTAATCGCCCCTGAACCTGGATTTCGCTACGAAGAGGAATTAACCGAAGCAGTTGAAGCATCCGGAGTGCTGATTGATTCCGGTGTTTTTAGCGGGATAGATTCGGATACAGCAAAGATCGAAATGAATGAAGTGGCAGAGGCCGGGGAATTTGGTCGGGGCGCCGTTACCTACAAATTGAAAGACTGGGGCATTTCACGTCAGCGGTACTGGGGAACGCCAATCCCCATCATTTATTGCGACAAGTGCGGCATTGTCCCTGTGCCGGAGAAAGACCTCCCGGTGAAACTCCCGGATGACGTGACGTTCACAGGTGAAGGCGGCTCTCCCATCCTGACCTCGGAATCCTTTCTTCATACGACCTGTCCGAAGTGTGGAGGGGACGCCAGACGGGAAACCGACACCATGGATACCTTTGTGGATTCTTCCTGGTACTACTATCGCTACCTGAATCCTCACCTTGACACGGCTCCCTTCGATGTGGATGATGCCGCGTACTGGACACCGGTGGATCTGTATATCGGTGGCGTGGAACATGCCACCATGCATCTGATCTATACCCGTTTTTTTACTAAATTGCTTCGCGATTTCGGCTTGCTGAAGATTGATGAACCGGTGAAAAAAATGGTGACCCAGGGCATGGTGATTAAGGACGGCAGAAAAATGTCCAAATCACTGGGGAACGTAGTGGACCCGGACGACATGATTCAGAAGTATGGAGCAGACGCAGTTCGCGTATTCATGCTTTTTGCTTCTCCCCCGGAAAAGGAGATTGAGTGGAAGGACCAGGGAGCTGAAGGAGCATTGCGTTTCTTGAACCGGGTCTGGAGCTATGGAGAAAATAATTCTGAAGTCGTTCGGCACACGGAAGATTTTGATGCCGAAGCGCTGGCGGGTAACGCCAGGGCCTTGTTCCAGAAACTTCACCAGACGATTGCCAGGGTGAGGGAGGATATTGAAAAGCGCCTGCACCTGAATACCGCAATTGCATCCCTGATGGAACTCTATAACCAGTTGTCCGCAACCCCCCTGGATGAGGAGATGGTTCGACCTGTGGCAGGTGCAGTGTATCGAGACATGATTCGAATGATGATGCCGTTTGCCCCTCACATGGCCTGTGAACTGGGAGAGATTCATGGCTTCGATGTTTCAACGTGGCCCAAGCTCAATAGCAAGTTTGCAGTGCCAGACAGTTTTACTCTTGTGATTCAGGTGAATGGAAAGATCAAAGAAAAAATTGAAGCTGAGGTTGGCATAAACGCTGATGCAGCGTTTGAGCTGGCTACCGGGAGTGAACGCATAGCCGCAGAGCTGGCCGGAAAGACAGTGGTTAAAAAAATCTACGTACCGGATAGGCTGCTCAACCTTGTGGTAAGATAATGCCATGAACAAGAGGATTCTGCTTCTCATTCTGTTATTGCCAGTTTTCGGCTGTGGATACCGCGTGGTAAAGACACCGGAACTTACTGTTTTTGTCGCACAGGTGGACAACCGAAGCGACCATAGCAGAATGGGGATTCTTGTGGAACGGGCGGTAGAAAACGAACTTCTGCAGCACGGTTTGAGATTGGCAGACGACGCAAACTCGGCAGACGTTCAGATATCGCTCCGGTTAAATGCCGGTGGAAAGCGAACCGTTCAAAGCGGAATAGATAATCGTGTGACAACCAGCCGGGAAACCATCGGTTTAAAGGCGGAGTTTCTGGAAAAATCCGGGAAGCGAACAATGAATCGGGAATTTCTATTGTTGTCACGTTTCCCCACCGAATCCAGATATTACTACAACGACAGCGGCAGGGAAGAGAAAGAGCTGGCCGGCCAGATGGCCCAACAGGTAGTGGCATGGCTGACAACTCCATAATCCTGTTAACCGGGAGCGAAGTATTTCTTCGCCATGAACGGGTGGAACAGATTGTCACTGCGACGCTTGCGGACGGATTCTCGGATTTCAACTATGTGCGAATGGATGCCAGGGAAAAAAAACTGGTAGATATTCTTTCTTCATGGGAAGAAAGAGGATTTGGTGGTGGAAACCGGGTCATCCACGTTGAAAACATCGGTAAACTGCGTCTCAAGGGTCAGGATAAGGTGGCGGCCCTTTTTCTGGATCGAGTCAAGAAGGGAGGTGTTCCGCAAGCTGTCTTGATTATGGAAGGGGAATCAGTGGACAGGCGGACGAGTTTTTTCAAGAAATTGTCCGCTGCAGCCACTTCTCAGGATTTCAAACCACTTCGAAACTACCAGGTACCGACTTTCATTACGCAGAGGCTTCGGGAAAAAGGGTACACGATAACACCGGAAGCGGCTGAATTTATCTCGGACTTCGCGTCTTCGGAATTGATGTCCATTGCATCGGAACTGGAAAAACTCAGTCTGTTTATTGGAGACGAAACAAAACAGATATCAATCGAACATGTAAAAGCACTTTTGATGCCGTCCAGGAGCTTCTCCACCTTTGATCTCCAGGACGCGTTGCTGGAACGGCAACCGGAAACGGCCTACAGGGCATTGAACAGTATGTTGACAGAGGGCGTTTCCCCCATTGTAATCTGGCGTTTTTTCCAGAGCACACTGGGAAAGGCCCGCCGTCTGGAGCAGGCGCGAACCAGTGCAGAAGTGAATCGGATTTCAAGGTCTTCTTACTATCTTGGTAAATTGAAACGTCTTGGGAATGCGTTTTCAGGTGGTGCCAACCGGGCTCTGGTCCTGACAAACAAACTGGAGCTGGCATCCCGTAGAGGAAACCTGAAAGATTCGTTCTATCTTGGCTATCTTTTAGACGGGCTTTTCCGGATGATGCGATAAAAGAATGACAGCGAGAAGATTTTTCCTTGTGCAGATTCCGGCGTATTTGTATAATATCAGGGACTGCAAAGAGTAAAGCGGACAGGGGTGGCGGATGCCTTTACCAGATTTTGTCATGTATGACGAAGAATATCAAAGAATTAAGAATGTTGCTTCGAAACTGAAAGAAGACGCAAATGCCAAAATTGTCTTTCTTGTAGACAAGAATGGTCAGCAGATAGCTGCGTGTGGAGATTTGGGGTCAATTGACACTACATCTCTGGCTTCCCTTACGGCAGGGAATGTAGCGGCCACGGATGGCCTGGCAAAGCTAATTGGCGAAAAAGAGTTCAGTATCCTTTTCCACGAAGGAGAAAAAGACAACCTGCACATCTCCATTGTTGGAAAACGGGGCATTCTTGTGGTCATTTTTGACAACCGTTCCACCCTTGGGCTGGTTCGCCTTCGTGTGAAAAAGACCTCGGCTGAACTGGAGCGGATTTTTGATGTAATTGAAGAGAAGGCAAAACACCAGTTTGAAGGGGAGAAGGAGTACGAATCCCCATTCGCTGAGATTACTGAAAACGATATTGACAAACTGTTTGGCGATAGCTGAAAATGGCATTTATCAACCATTCCGCGAAAGAAATTAACTGCAAACTGGTTTATTACGGACCCGGTCTCTGTGGTAAAACCACCAACCTTCAGTATATCTACAACAAGACCAATCCGGATTTGAAGGGCAAAATGATTTCACTTGCCACTGAAACCGACCGGACGCTGTATTTCGATTTTCTCCCCCTGAATCTTGGAACAATTCACGGATTCAAGGTGCGGTTTCAGCTTTATACTGTTCCCGGCCAGGTGTTCTACAACGCCTCCCGGAAACTCATTTTGAAGGGTGCGGACGGTGTTGTTTTTGTGGCAGACTCTCAGGAGGCCAGATATGAGGCCAATATAGAGTCTATGGTTAACCTGAGAGAAAACCTGGAAGAAAACAACCTGAAACTGGAAGCCATCCCATACGTGCTGCAGTTGAACAAAAGAGATTTGCCCAGTGTCACACCAGCGGATGAATTGACTACGGCCTTACGGTTTAAAGGCGAACCGGTTTTCGAGTCAGTAGCCACTGAGGGCACCGGCGTTTTTGAAACGCTGAAATCCTGCGCGAAACAAGTCCTCAATAAACTCGGCCGCTAATCCCGGCGTTTCGTGCCCAGTGTTGAATTCCAAATGTTAAATGTTAAATTTAAGATAGGAAGAAAAGGACGAGCATATTTCCCCCTCAAAGCTATTCGCTTCTATTTGCCAGTTCCACTACCTGATTGTTCTGCCTCCAACGCTTACTCAGCATTCCAACTTTCCTGCCCCGGGAGGAGACAGGGATGAAACCGCAGAAACAAGTGATAATTGGCACTGCCGGCCATGTCGACCACGGGAAAACAACTCTGGTGTACCGGATGACGGGTACCGACGCCGACCGCTGGGAAGAAGAAAAACGACGGGGTATTACCATTGACATCGGATTTGCCCACCTGGAAAGGGAGAACGTGGCCCTGAGTTTTATCGATGTACCTGGCCACAAGGACTTTGTGACCAACATGCTGGCAGGTGTCCATTCCGTGGATATCGGGCTTCTGATAGTCGCAGCGGATGAATCCGTGATGCCGCAGACCGAAGAACATTTCAGTATTTTGAAACTTCTCGGAGTATCTCCCATCATTCCGGTTATCACGAAAATCGATCTGGCGGATGCCGACATGGTTGCATTTACAGATCTGGAAGTCCGGGAATTGTTCCAGAAAAATGGTCTCAATGAACCCGACACTATCTTTCAGGTCAGCGGGACGACAGGGGAAGGTGTAAGCAGCCTCACCGATTTTCTCTTTCAGCTGGGAGAGACCATCCACAATGAAAACAGCCGACAACCAGCTCACCTCCACGTGGACCGAAGTTTTACAATCAAGGGGCATGGAACGGTAATCACCGGAACCTTGATGTCTGGTTTCCTGAAAACAGGAGACAGGATAACCCTTCAACCGTTGGGAAAAACTTCCGTCATAAAGAAAATAAACAATCATGGGCACGATATTCCGGACGTCTGCGCCCGTAAACGAGTAGCGCTGAATGTTCCTCAGTTTCAGAAAGATGAGCCGAAACGAGGTATGGTAGCGATTTCAGAGCCTATGCAGATTGCCACGCGAATTGCTGATGCTCGGGTTCAGATCATCTCGGGTTCGGGTGAGCTGGAAGATCTGACCCGTGTCCGGGTCAGTATGGGTAGTGAAGACGTGGTCGCACGAATTAAACTAATAGAAACGCCTTCTGCCGATATTCCGTGCAATGCCCTGTGTCAGCTTCGCTTTGAACGGAAAGTCGCCTGTTTCATGGGTGAGCGAATGATTATCCGATCATATTCCCCGGTTCACACCATTGGCGGCGGCGTGATTCTGGATAGTCAGCCGGACAAGCGAAGAGGGTTTCATCCGGCATCCCCCGGACTGAAACTGAAGGACTGTGGAGACGACCGATCCCGATTGATGGGTATACTGACGGAATCGGGAACAGTGGATGTGGGAAATGCCCGCAGTCGGCTGTTTCTGACAAAAGGCGAGTTTGAAACAATTGTTCAGTCATTGATTTCAGAAAATCGTCTGGTGAAATTTGAGAAAGACAACCGCTTGTATCACCCCGATCGAGCTCAGAGTCTGCAGAAGGAAATCCTGAAAAACGTGGAGAATTTTCATTCAGAGAATCCCAGGAAAGAAGGATATCCGGCAGGCATGCTTCGTCAATATCCTGAAAGTATTGTTCGGACACTGGTACAACAGGGACATTTGATACAGAAAGGTTCCGTTGTGGCACTTCCTTCCTTTTCACGGACGTATTCTTCTGAAGAGCAGGATGAGTACCAGAGAGTGCTTTTACTTATGAAATCAGCCGGGCTGGAAACACCTCTCCTACCTGCGCTGAAAAGGGATTTTGAAGATAGTTCACTGTTGTCCGATCTATTGCAGCGGGGGGTTTCTGAAAACAGCCTTGTACGGATTTCCTCCGATTATTTTCTGGATGCGGGCGTGTATCAGGGATTTCTGCAACGGTTCCGAAACTGGGCTGCCAATTTTGACTCATTCGGGATACAGGAAGCGAAGAGTGAGTTCGGGCTTGTGCGGAAATATTTGATCCCCTTACTGGAACATCTGGACGGGGAAAGGGTCACAGCCAAAATTGATGACAAACGGAAGCTGATTTAGTTGAGATAAGTTTAAGTCTAAGTCTAAGTTTGAGTCTAAGTTTAAGTTTGAGTTCGGACAAGATTCAGAAAGAGAGACAATTGGCCTTTCCCTGTCTTTACTTAAACTCAAACTCAAACTTGCTTCTACTTCTTCGCCTTGTGCATAACAAGGGCGTTTTCTTTGTCCCGATAATACTCTTTTCGTTTTCCGATAGTCTGGAAACCCATTGCAATATAAAGTGAAATTGCGGCCGTGTTGCTTTCCCTGACTTCGAGATAGAAATCTCTGGCCCCTTCCAGCCGGTTTAGCACCCAGTTTACAAGCTGTCTTCCGATACCCTGCTTTCGATACTCGGGAAGCACCGCCACATTGAGGATGTGACATTCATCCAGAAAGTGCTGAAAACAGGCAAATCCCACTGTTTCCCTTCCGACTTCTGCGGTGATGATCCCTTCCATTTCAGAAACGATGAACATGGCCTCGGACCAGGGATCAGAAAAACAGGTGTGTTCGATTACGAGAATGCGTTTCAGTATGGATTCTGAGAGTTTTTTAACTGGTTTTATTACGATTGAGTTCGGCATCTGATTTTCGAATATAAATGGGTTCGGGTGAAGCGGTTTCACCAGGTGAGGGGTCATGAAGTGTTTCTGCCAGAAGGGCGGAGAGACAAGGGGGCGGCATCAGCTGAGTGCATTCAGGAAAAAGCTGTGTCAGCAGATCTCCATAGGACTCCAGCGCGCTTCCGATACAGGCGAAGGGCTCCTGTGTAACGCCACTATTACGCAGAAAGTCCGGTAGCATTTCCGGCTTAAGGACAGAATATGGGGAAACAGGCACATCATTTTCGAAAAAGGTTGCATAAACCTGTTTTTTGCGTGCGTCAATAAGGGAGAGAACCCGATTTTGCCCCGCTTTTTTTGCTGCCCGGTTCAAGAGATACAATGACGTGAATCCAATCAGCTCCAGTTCGGGGTTGGCTGCCTGAAATCCATAGGCGACGGCAATTCCGATGCGAAGTCCGGTAAAGGAACCGGGTCCCCGTACAAACAAAAGGCGCTCCAGCTCTCCCGGCACAATGCCAGCCTGATCCAGAAGAATGGAAATGGCTGGGAGAAGGGTCTCATTGTGGCCGTAAACGCGGGACAGTTCAATACTGGCCACGATTTTTTCGTTGCGAACCAATGTGACACAGCCCCTTGGCCCGCTTGTATCAAGACATATCGTATTCATCACGGCCGAA
>CBEUWV010000071.1:0-8307 GCA_965546895.1 uncultured bacterium | reverse complement strand
AAGGAGATTGCGTGTGAATGTGCGGTTGCGTGAGGGGGGAAAGAGTGGGCGCTCAAAGATCCATTTCATTTGTTCCACTTTGGTGCTGGTTTCATTGAAGAAGCCCGGATACTGCCGATATGGATTTGACTGACATTTGAAGTGAGGGATGGTTTTCGGATTATCACCCGTGATACCTCCGGAGATGTGGAGTACAAGAATTGGGAGAGGTCAGATGCCGGAGTGTTCATTTTCCTGTGGGTCAGGATCGACAATGGAACCGACAATTCTGTAGGAGGGGGCAGTATTCCTGAAAACTGCAGATTGTCTGAGATGCGGACTGTAATTCGGAAAAGTTCCGGATTACTCCGGTCATCAAACAAAAAAATGGCTCCGGAGGAGAGACTTGAACTCCCGACAAAGTGGTTAACAGCCACCTGCTCTACCAACTGAGCTACTCCGGAACGCATCAGGCGAAACGAATAGTAGCAAATCCCCTGAAAAGCGTCAACTACTTTTTTCATCCACCACTCGGGTAAATTGGAGAAGATAACTCTTCTTAAATAAAGGAGCTATTATTTTCTCTAATGTCTCTTGGCAGGCACAAAATGGTATGATTTTTCCCGGATGTGACACCTTCTGGTTCTGTCAATCAGAATCCAATGTGTATATTTATTAGAGTACGCTAAGGACGCCGAGGAAGAAA
This sequence comes from uncultured bacterium, assembly GCA_965546895.1. Classification (GTDB taxonomy): domain Bacteria; phylum Acidobacteriota; class Holophagae; order Thermotomaculales; family Thermotomaculaceae; genus UM-FILTER-49-7. The sequence goes on along the minus strand of CBEUWV010000071.1, from coordinate 7,622 downwards.
AAGAGGCGACTCAACACAAAGTCACGGAGTCACAAAGGTCAGAGGGAAGGGGAAGTGATGGGGGGGAAAAGTTTAAGTTTGAAGCAGGGAACAAGCCAACTCCCTTCTGCCTCGCACTCGCACTTTCTGCCCCCTACTCCTACTCCAACCCTTTCCCTCACACTCGGCGTTTGCGCCGCTGTGAAGGGTGAGAACAGGCAGGGAAGGCATTTTCCCCTGCCTGCACCCTTGTCCACATAAAAAGTCTATTTGCAGTGGGCGGAACCCAACCGCCAGTAATCAGCACCGTTGAAACGAAACCATCCCTTCTGTTTTACTTCATAGATGTAAATTTCGGTGTTTCCTCTTCGGAAGGTCATTGTGAGTTTCCCTTTAGCGAGAGAACCCTCAATGTGCCAGGTACCTCGAACCAGGGTGGTTTCTGTCTCGTCATCTGCACCTCTAAGAGTTGAATTTCGGTCTGCTACTCCTCGTTTTTCAGGGCTTGCATAGCGCATGAGAAATTTCCCGTTCGGGCATAATTTAAGCGTAAGGTCTGTAATATTGCTATCCATCGAAAGCCCCTTGAAAGTGCCTGTTTTCAAGACATAGGTTCCTGCGATTGCCTGGACCAGAGCCGGTTTCCCGGCTGTCATTCCCGCTGGTAAGGTTTCGCTTTTTTTTGGTACGGTACAACTGATTCCGGTAATCAGAACAACACAAGTGAGCCAGAAAATTGATTTCATCTTCCCCTCCTTTTCGGGTACAAACTGTTTTGGATACGGTTCGATTATTCAGACGACCGTATGTTTCCACCATGAAAACGGTTTGAACCGGCAGCTGAACAGCATTTCGTATCTCATAGAATATGGTATGCATAATATATGCCATCTGACTGTCCTGAAACATGTACACACGCACATTGAACTTAAGGAATTACAAAAGTGGGCGAATCTCCCTGTCTTTACCCACTGTCCACCATTCACCATCCACGGCGGCTTCGCCGCCTATTTCGCCGAGGCCCAGTTTGGGCCGATGCCGATGTTGACTTTTAACGGCACAGCCATTTCAATAACATGTTCCATTTCTTCGATGATCAGACGACTCAGGGTATCAATGTCGCTGTCCGCGACCTCAAAGATTAGCTCATCATGTACCTGCATGGTCATTCTGGCATTCAGCTTTGAGTCCGATAGACGGTTGTGGATGCTGATCATGGCCTTCTTGATTATATCCGCAGCAGTCCCCTGGATGGGGGTGTTCACCGCCATCCTTTCCCCGCTCTGGCGCAGGTTGCCATTTTTGCTGTTGATTTCCGGAATCTTGCGTTTTCGACCAAATAGAGTTGAAATTTCACCGGTTTTCTTTGTAGTTTGAATAATGTCATCAATAAACGTCTTGACCAGCGGCATCCGTTCAAAATAGTGAGTGATGAAGTCACGGGCTTCCTTTACACTGATTCCCAGTTCCTTTGCCATAGAGAACTCCCGTTTTCCGTACACCACGCCGAAGTTGATGGCTTTTGCCCGGCCGCGAAGTTCCGGTGTAACGGCTTCAAGGGGGACATTGAACAGTTCCGATGCAGTGCGGGTGTGGATATCCTCGCCGTCGCGGAAGGCCTGAATCAGCGTTTCATCTCCGGAAAGGTGTGCCAGTACCCGAAGTTCCACCTGGCTGTAGTCTGCGGAGAGAAGCTGCATCCCTTCCGGCGCGATGAAGGCCTCTCTGATACGCATTCCCTCTTTTGAGCGAATGGGAATATTCTGGAGATTGGGATCGGAGGAGGACAGTCGCCCGGTGGCGGCGACAGTCTGATTGTAGGAGGTGTGAATTCGCCCGGTTTCCGGGTGAATCATCTGAGGCAGCGCGTCCACGTAGGTGGATTTCAACTTGGAGAACATGCGGTATTCCACAATGAGTCGCGCAATGTCATAGCTTTCAGCCAGTTCTTCCAATACCTCATGGCTGGTAGAATAACTCTTGGTCTTTTTGGTTTTTTTCAGGATGGGGAGTCCCATCTTCTCAAACAAGATGAATCCCATCTGTTTCGGGGAATTGATGTTAAATTCCAATCCGGCTGCTTTGTAAATGTCCCGTTCCAGCACCCGCAGCTTTCCTGAAAACTCCTGAGACAGATTGTTTAGAAATGAACGATCTACCAGCACACCAGCCTGCTCCATTTCCGCCAATACCGGGATCAAGGGCCTTTCAATCTCCTCATACAGTTGTGTGAGTCCCTCCTCTTTGATTCGGGGGCGGAATTCTTCTGCCAGTTGCAGAGCTACATCTGAATCTTCACAGGCATAGTCCACCACCTTTTCCACCGGGAGTTCACAGAAGCTCAGTCCTCCCGTCAGTTCTTTGAAGGTAGTGGTCTGCCGGTTCAGAACTCGTGCGGCAGCTTCATCCAGACTATGATGGCGCATCCCGGCATCCAGAAGGTAGCTCTGGAGCATGGAGTCATCCCGGATACCCCTGAGATGAATCCCTTTTGCCAGAAGCACTTTGTATTCATATTTTATGTTATGGCCTATTTTACCGATTTTGGGATTTTCCATCAGAGGCTTTAATTTTTGAAGTACTGTATCGGTATCGAGTATGGGTTTACCTTTTGAAATGAAAGGAATGTATACTGCTTTCCCCGGCTCTACGGCGAAGGAAATTCCCGCGATTTCCGGAGCAATGGTATCCAGAGAACAGGTTTCAAAGTCAAAGGTAAAGAAGGGTTTTTCAGACAGTTGTGAAATCAGGTTGTCCACCCTGTTTGTTGTATTCAGCATTTGATAGTCCGTATCGGGTTTTGTCTCAGTGTCAGCTGTTCCAATTTCTTTAAGGAGGGTCTGAAAGTTGAACTTCTTGAACAATGGGATTAGTCTTTCAGGTGCGGGAGGGCTGAATCGACAGGAATCCAGGGGAATGGGTATTTCTGAGGCGGGTTTCAGTGTAACCAGTTCCCTTGACAGTCTTACAAGTTCCCTGCTTTCTTCCAGATTTTCCCTCTTTTTCCCTTTCAACTGGTCCAGATTGTTATAAATACCTTCAATGGAGCCGAAGGCCTGAATCAGTTGTATGGCGGTTTTCGGGCCGATGCCCTTTGCGCCGGGGACATTGTCGGAACTGTCCCCCATCAGTGCCAATACCTCTGCTACTTTCCCGGGCGGTGTTCCGAAAGTTTCGGCCACCACTTTTTCATCCATAACAATGTAGTTTTTACGAGGGTCCAGCATGTACACGCCATTTCCCACCAGTTGAAACAAGTCTTTATCGGATGAAATAATATAAACCTCGAACCCTGCTTTTCGACCCTCATGGGCCAGAGTGGCGATCAGATCATCGGCTTCAAGACCGGGAATGGCAACGTTGGGTAGACCGAATGCGTTCACTATCTCGTGGACGAGGGGGATTTGTTCCCGGAGGTCGTCCGGCATTTTTTTGCGGTTCGCTTTGTATTCGGGATACATCTCGTGTCGAAATGTCGGCCCCTTGGAATCGAAGACCGCCACCATATATTCGGGATGGAACTGTTGAATCAACATCATCAGAGTACGGGTGAATCCGAACAACGCGTTGTTGGTGAGGTTACGAATGGCATAGTAGGAACGAAAAATATGGGCATAAGAATCTATAAGATATAGTTTTTTAGCCACGAACCCTCCTTTTCTGAGACGACTTCCCTGTTCTGAATTCAAAATCTGTCCTGAAAATCATAACACAGGGCAGGGGGTATGCTACAATGCCCGTGAAGTTTTATCTGTGAGGGGTTTGGTATGAAACAAAACCTAGTTGCACTGGTCGGCACGGGGACCATCGCCCAGGGAATCGCGCTGACACTGGCTCGAAACGCATTGGATGTCATAATCTACGATGAAAACAGGGCGGCGCTTGAAAGTGCGATTGAAGGAATGTCATTTTCAATAGACAGAGAAATCGAAAAATGGGGCATGACGGAAAATGAAAAACGTGCGGCTTTGAGCCGGATTGCCACGACGACGGTCAAAGCAGACCTCGCCCAGGCCTCCGTGTTTTTTGAGTCAAAAGGCGAAACACTGGAGCAGAAGCGGGACCTGATGAAAAAGCTCGACATGATCAGTGACGATGAGGCCCTGTTGATCATGACAACCACCACCATCAGTGTGACAGAGGTTTCCAGGGTGTTGCGGAATCCGGACCGGTTGATCGGACTCCACTTTCTGCACCCGGTTTACAAAGTACCGGTGGTGGAAGTCGTAAAAGGCCATCAGACAAGTACAGACACTGTTACAAAAACCAGGGAACTCTTGAATGAGCTGGATCGCCAGTACATTGAAGTCTTTGAATATCCCGGTTACGTTACCACTCGGGTGATTCTACCGCTTCTCAACGAAGCAATGCATGTACTGATGGAGGGGTTGGCTTCCGCGGAGGATATTGATAAAGCAATTCGTCTCGGGTTCGATCTTTCCATGGGGCCGCTGGCATTGGCAGATTTTATCGGGCTGGACGTTTTACTGGGATGGATGGAGTCTCTTTTCCACGAACTGGGAGAGGCAAAATACCGTCCCTGTCCGTTGCTGAGACGGCATGTTCGGGAGCAGAAGCTGGGTATGAAGAGCCTGGAAGGATTCTTCAAATATGATAAAGACGGAAAGAAGGTGACTCCATGATAGTTCTGACCTTGAATTGCGGCTCCTCCAGCGTCAAATATCAGCTGATTAACACGAAGAATAAGGAAAAACTGGCCAAGGGTTCAGTGGAGCGAATTGGCATGGCATCTTCCATTATTTCAATCAGTACCAGTGACGACAAGAAAAAGAAACTGACCAGAGAAATATTGGATCATACGGCAGCCATCGGGGCGATTCTGGATCTCATGAAGGACAAAGAGCTTAAAATACTCAAATCCTTTGATGAAATTGATGCAGTGGGCCATCGGGTAGTCCATGGCGGTGAAGCATTCAAAGGATCCATGTTGATAACAAAAGAAGTAAAAGACAAGCTTCGTGAAAACTTCAAACTGGCTCCTCTTCACAATCCGCCAAACCTCAAGGGGATTGAAGCGGCAGAACGGGTATTGACCGGGCGTCCCCATGTGGGGGTTTTTGATACTGCTTTTCATTCCTCAATGCCGGAAAAAGCATACATTTATGCATTACCCTATGTCTTTTACAAGCGCTACCAGATTCGCCGCTACGGTTTCCACGGAACTTCTCACCGCTTCGTTTCTGAATATCTCAGCAAATTCTACAAAGACGGAGCGAAAGGGAAGAAGGTAATAACGGCTCATATTGGAAATGGTGCAAGTATGGCGGCCATTGTGGATGGGAAGTCTGTAGATACCTCAATGGGGTTTACACCACTGGAGGGACTTGTGATGGGAAGCCGCTGCGGAGATTTGGACCCCGCAATCATCCTCTACATCATGGGACTACAGGAGCTTTCCAAATCTGAAGCAGACTCCCTTCTGAACAAGCACAGCGGGTTGATGGGCATTTCGGGTCTGTCAAGCGATGTGCGGGATCTGGAAGAGGAAATGGAGGGAGGTAACAAACGGGCAAAGCTGGCCATGGACGTGTATTGCTATCGAATCCGAAAATATATCGGTGCGTATGCGGCAGCCATGGGCGGTGTGGACACTCTGATTTTCACCGCGGGTGTCGGGGAAAATAGTTCCTTCTTGAGAAAATCGGTCTGTAAAGGGTTGGACTTTCTCGGGATTTCCCTGGACGATAAAAAGAATGAAGAGCGAAGCAGTCAAGCGCGTAAAATAAGTTCTGATACATCAAAGGCGGATATTTTTGTTATCCCCACAGATGAAGAACTGGTCATCGCGCTGGATACGGAAAAAATTGTGAAGGAGAGCAAAACCACATGAAAAAATTGTTTGTCATCATTGCCACAGTTGTGTTGTTACCTGGAATCTCAATGGCGGATTCCATGTTTCTGGTGGATCAGGGGGCATCCGGCACCGGAAAGGCAGGAATCCTGGCGGATTCGGTCCGGGACGGTTCAGCGCTTTACTACAACCCGGCAGCTCTCAGCCTTGTCAGGAACTTTGATTTTGAGGCCACCGTGTCATTTCATTTTCCAAGCCTCTCGTATTCCACAGAAAGCAGCAACCAATATGATGCTTCCAAGAACGTACTGCTTCCGGGAAGCATGTTTTTCACCTTGCCGGTGGGGCAAAAAATGACATTGGGAATCGGTCTGACAACACCGGCGGATGTAAATAACAACTGGGGGGATAATTTCCCGGGTCGTTTTGCTGCGTCCAGGTATCAATTGATGACGAACGCCATTTCGGTCGGGGCGGGATACCAGCTTAGCAATCGATTTCGAGTTGGTTTTTCTGTGGATTACAATACTACTTCCCTGAAATTCCAGAATTATCTCGTTGCGCCCTATTATAATTATCTTGGTGGACAGGAAAATGAATTGCTGGGATTTTATGAGACGGTGGGTGCAGTGGATGAATCGGATACCGGAATCGGTTATACAGCCGGAATGAGTTGGAATGTCTTTCAGAAATGGTCGGTATCCATTGTGTACAAGAGCGAAGTGGATTTTGACTTTAGCGATATGCCGGGTACATTCAGCCAGCATTCACTGCTCAATGTTCCCAACGCTGTTGAAGCTTTCAACCGGGAATTCGGGGCAGGTGGCACAACAATGAATTCGACATTTCAGATGCCGACAAACGCCACCATCGGCATCAGCTATCATCCCAGCAATCGCTGGATCATAGAAGTGGACTTTGCAACTTACATGTTCTCTGATCTCGAAGTTCCTTTTTTCGACTATGTGAACGCACCGGAGTCAGCGGTTGACAGGGGTATGACTCAGAAATGGTCGGACATGAATGTGTATGGCTTTTCTCTGGATTATACTGCCACCAAAAAGATTCGTATCATGGGCGGAATGCGGTACGCGTCGGATACGATTCCCTATAATGACATGAGCCCGGCAATGCCCAGCGGTGAGAAATTCTGGATTTCGCTGGGGCTCAGCTATCTGGATAAGGGCAATGGCTGGAGCCTGGCGCTTCAGTTCAAGAGCTATCGGGATCATGCCGTTACCGGCCAGGAATATCAGGTGAATCCGTTGGAGCCCGGGTACCTCGAACATCTGGACACGTCCGGTCTATATGATCTTAATGAAACCGGATTTGCCATTACCTACCACCACCGCTTCTGATTCCGACTGAAAAGCTGTTAGTTTTAAGCCCCCTGGAGGGGGCTTTTTTGTGTCTGTGGAGGGACGGAAGGAGAAACTCCCTCGCAAAGGCGCAAAGAACGCCAAGGGGAAGCAGGGAGTGTTATCGGGTGAGTTGACCGGGGACTGCGAATCCGCGCTGTCGGCTGACGCCGCCAGTACGGGCCTTGCCGCCAAAGCGCTTTCCTTGAGCAATCTCAAGCCGCACTTTGGCAACAAGGCCCTATTTCAAAAAACGTAGTTTTTTGAAATCTCAGGTTCGCTGTGGCAAACTGCAAGCTATGACACTCCCCCCCTCCTTTCAAATGACGCTCAAGTCTCGGGCCATCTGCGCACGTTCACTCCCTTCGCTCCTCGTCACGTACGCATGTACTGCTCCTCCTTCGCTTCAGTCGCGAACGCGCACATCTGGCCCAATCCCAGGGTCCAGTCCGGGGACTGAGTCCGGTTCCGTA
>CBEUWV010000070.1:0-8381 GCA_965546895.1 uncultured bacterium | reverse complement strand
CTTTCGGCCGGCAGCATGGTCTTTGGCATTGTCGTGATGATCAGTTTTCTGATCACCGGAAAATTGTTCTATAAAGGCGGAAGATCATGATGAAAATTATCATTCTCGGCATTATTTTTGGAGTGATTCTTCAACGCTCCCGGGTCAACACTTTTGACCGGATTGGCGGATTCGCCATGCTGAAAGACTTTACCGTTCCCAAAATCATGTTAACCGCCATTGCCGTCAGCGTGGTACTCCTCTTTGTTGAAGTTAAACTGGGCATGGCAGGACTTCATGTAAAACCCCTTGTGATCGGAGGGGTAGTTGGTGGCGGTATTCTCTTTGGTATCGGCATGGCAGTGCTGGGTTACTGCCCCGGCACACTGATTGTGTCCACAGGAGAAGGATCGCTGGACGCCCTGATTGGAATTCTTGCCGGCGTAGGAACCGGGGCGCTGTTTGCCGCTCTATTCCCCCATATCCGGGACTTTCTGGGACCAAACCTTGGAAAGATTCAGCTCTTACCTGACTCCACAATCTGGGGTGGCTTGACGGTTGTGATTTTTTCGATCCTGCTGATATTGCTGGCACGAAAACTGAATTCTCTGGAACAATGATTTCATGAATCTCGAAGATCTGCTGGAATAGCTTGTCGCTTATTTAAATCCCATTTTGCAATAATAAAAAAACGGGGCACTTTTCAGTGCCCCGTTTCGCTCCTATGAATTCAATGAATCAAGCACTCAGGGCCTCCCACGCCTTTCTTATCATCCAGAACAACACGAAAATCGCGGCAATCAGTGAAACCAGAAAAAGAACCATGGGAGAATACTCCGGTACCGTTTTCAACTGATCCAGAGTAAAGAATTTACCCAGATAGCCGGTCCGGACAAAGGCCCGCATGAATGACATGAGAAAGACCATCACCGTCAACACTACGGTAGTCGCAAGCACTTTTTTGCGAAAAGAAAAGACCAGCATCAATGCAACCAGGATCAGTGCCAGGACAAATACTCCGGTTGCGAGTCCGTTCTTCCCCATGAACATCATCATAACCGGTTTCGGTTGACTGATAAGGAACCAGATACCAAGGAGAATGGAGATAATCGTAAACATATTGAATACCTTCATCCCCACATCTTCAGCGTGGGCGGCCAGTTCCGGATCACTCTTTGCCTTCAATTTGCCAACCAGTGCGGTGTAAAGTCCCCCTACTGCAACGGCCCCAATTATCATATGAAAATAGCGGGGCAGAAAAGTCCGGTGCCCTGAAACAAGCATCGTCCCGTTCATGTGTTGAAACCAGGATAAAAACTTGTCCGGCAGTGTCATCAACAACATGTTGTTGCTGAAAAAATAGGCAATAATGATGAACAGTATAAACACAATGGAAATTACCCATCCGCCTGCCTTCCCCAGCTTTTCAAACCGAAAGTCGTAGAGGTAGGCACCGAAATAAGCCACAATCAGGACCGGTATGATTAGAATCCAGAAAACAGCCATAATGATGGAACTGGTATAGATGAACTGCCCGTACAGAACCTGCACGAAGAGAAGGGGCGCCACCCCGAAATTAACGGTAAACGCAATGAGCAAAGGCAGGAGGATGGCCAGAAAATGCGCCAGCCTGCGATTCACTTCCCCGGCCTTAAAATGCTGGAACGCCGCAATCCCGGCTGAACCCAGCATGGCGTTCATAAAGAGAAGGTGAATGGGAAAGGTAAGGAGCAGGAGGAATTGAAACCAGCCCCATGCAACAGGGATGGTATCCGGTGTTGGAATAAATTGGCCGTTCATTTCTGACCTCCTTTCAAAGAATTCAGATAGTCCGCCAGGGCTTCTTTCTCTGCTTTTGAACCCTCCATCGGCGGCATCTCTTCCACAAGCTGATTCAGTTTGTCCAATGCGGCCCGGATTTTTGCCCGATCCCATGCGGCAGTCTTTTCAGCAAGGTCCTCCGGTTCATGGCAACTGGAACAGTTGTCTTCAAAGACGGTATTTCCATCCACTGATGGAACAGCAGATTGCACGGCTTCTTTATGATTCAGGGAATACAGGAATGCGGCAAGCTGGTCTTTTTCAGCGGATGTTCCATCATACGGCGGCATATCTTCCACAAGCTGGTTTAATTTATCCAATGATGCCCTGATTTTTTGTTGGTCCCAACCGGCAGTTTTTTCAGCCAGATCTCCCTGGTCATGGCAACTGGAACAGTTGTCTTCAAATAAAATCTTTCCCGAATTGTTTCCTGCATTAGACAGTTTTGGCTCATTCACATCCTTGCCGTTCAAATCTCCCGCGATGAAAGCCGCCAGCGCTTTCGCCTCATCCGGTGTACCGGCAAACGGCGGCATGAAATAACGGACTTTGTGAATCTTCCCGATGTATTTCGCCAGTGCGGCGTAACTCATGGACTTGGTCCGGGCAATGATATCGTTGTTGAACCCGCCGATTGTGTGACAGGCATAACACTGACTGATGAACAGCTCCTTTCCGGCAGCAGATCGATTCTCCGGTGTTATGGTTCGGTTCTGAATCCACCTCGCCGTGGGAAGGAATCCTTTTTCCTGCAACATCGGCACATCACTTTTCAAAATCTCATTGGAATACATAACCTCATTGATAACAAAGGGCCGCCTTGCCGCTTCCCTTGTCCATTCAAATGAACCCACAATCAGGAACCCACAGATAAAGGCCAGAATCGCCACCGGTTTCAAGTTCCAGGAAGGTTTTGCAATCCCGGCAATCAAGGTGATAATCATGATGCCTACAGCTGCCCAGAACCCCCAGCGTAAGGCTGAAACAATGGTTGGAGACTGACCCGCTACAAGTTTGTGGGCATGGGTCGGGAGCACCGCGACATACCATAACCCACTTGGAATGGCCAGAATCAGAGAAACCAGTGTCCATTTGCCCGAAAAACGCGTCATGCTCTCTTTCACTGCCTTATCTTTTGTAAATGAGGCAGTCAGATAACCGTAAGCCCCCGCCAACATCGTGGCAATAAAGGTGCGGAAAAACACAGACGGTACAAAAGATGGATTGAAAAATCCACGCCAGAAATTGTGATGGGTAACCCAGGTGCCAGGTGTCAGCATAACATCAATAATGCCGGTAATCAGAAACAGTGACATCCATGCACTGACAAAGTACACCCAGCCAATAGCCACGTGTGTTTTGTCATCCATCTTCCCGAAGGTGTAAAAATAGACAAATGCCGCCGCAATTTCAAGGACAAAAAACACCCATTCCGTGGCCCATCCAAACACAAAATTGTGAATCAGAATTGAGATGCCGCCGGGATTAGCCAGTGCCACAATGAACCAGATGCCAACGCCAGTGATGGAGCCATACACCATGGTAATGAGAAGGAAAAACTTGGCATGACGTTTTGTGAAAGCCAGAATACCCGGGTCCTGTTCACGGAGTCCCTTTTTTTCGGAATATACCAGATACAGCCCGCCTCCCACTGCGAAATGGGAAACAAATACATGGGTGACGGCAATCAGGGCAATCAGAAAACCGCCACCAATCGTGGGCAGATACCACACAGGATAATTCATACGTCCTCCCCGTTGTTGATTTCGTAACTCAAGTCCAATTATACTGAAAATAGCCTTCCATGACAATGCCGCTGTGGTAGAATAAAGCTGAATTTAAAGGAAAAAAGTTGGAGGTGTCCTTTGGGACAGGTCAATTTTAGTGATTTGGGAAAAAAGATGGCTGCTGAACCCAGCGCACCCGAAAGGCTCAAGTTGCTGGTCAGCGCAATGGGGGAAGCATTTGGTCTCCCACAGGAAGACATTACCGTCATGGCAGAGGGCAACGGGGTCCTGATTTTCCGGAACCCGAAAGCACTGGAAAAATCCACAGTTCCCATCACGGCAAAGTCCATTGCCGGGCAGACCTTTCAGCAAAACAAGGTCTATGTGTTCAATAACCTCAGTGAAATCCAACATGTAGAACTGTTTGAGCAATTTGTACCAAAGGAAGGGGGCGCATTGCCGATTCAACGGATGATTTCCTGTCCCATCCCTGGCAAATCCGGCCCCAGAGGTGTACTTCAGGTATGCAGAAAAGGAAAGATTCGGGACAGTGTAGCCCCCTTTTCGCGCTCGGACACCGATACCATTATTTCACTCGCAAGAGTTGCGGGACAGTATCTCTGGAGATAAGACCACACAAGTTTGAGTTTGAGTTTGAGTCTAAGTTTAAGTTTAAGTAAAGACAGGGAATGGCGAAATCCATTCCCCCTCGCACTCGCACTTTCACTTGCACTTTCTGTCCCCTACTCCTTCCCTTTCTCCGCTTAAACTTAAACTCAGGCTTGTTCCTGCTTTTCTGATATCAGTAGTTTTCTGCCATAAGTTCAAAATAAGCCTGCGGATGGGCACATGCCGGACACACTTTGGGGGCTTCAGGGCCTTCGTGAATATATCCGCACTTGGTGCATTTCCAACGGGTAGGCTGGTCCTTCTTGAAGACCTTTCCTTCTTCAACATTTGCTGCCAGTTTCAAATAGCGCTGTTCATGAGCCCATTCCACTTTCGCAATGTTGCGAAATAATGCGGCAATCACGGGGAACCCTTCTTTTTCAGCAACATCGGCAAATGCCGGGTACAACTCGGTATATTCCTCGTTTTCACCGGCGGCCGCGGCTTTCAGGTTCTGTAGCGTAGTCCCCAACTGAACCGGATAATCAGCGTCCACATTCACTATGACGGCCTCATCAGCACTCATTCCTTTTACAATTTCTTTGTAAAAGTTCTTGGCATGGATTCTCTCATTGTCTCCTGTTTCCAGGAACAAGGCTTCAATCTGCTTGTATCCCTCTTTGCCTGCAATGGATGCATACATAGAGTAACGGTTTCGTGCCTGTGATTCTCCGGCAAATGCCTTCATCAGATTCCCAAGTGTCTCTGTTCCTTTCAATGATTTTGTCATTTTTCCCTCCTTTTTAAAATGGCTGAACAGTTCCGGACAGCCTGATTTTCTTCATCTAAGCTCTTCGTTCCGCGAACATTCATCACATACGGTTTCGAAAATCACCATTTTACTCAACACTTTGTACCGTGCACTCACAGCTTTCGGAACCGGAATGCTGTCAAGTTCGGGAGATTCTATATCTACAATCCGACCACAGCGAATGCACTGGACATGGTGATGGGGTAAGGTATTGGTGTCAAAGCGAAGGCCGTTTCCGGTGCCGTGAACCTTGTGCAGAAGACCCATCTTTGCAAAAGTTTGAAGCGTACGATTGACCGTGTCAAATGAAACATTGGGAGAACGGAGAGCAACCTCTCTGGCTACCTCCGTAACGGTGGGATGGGTATTCAACGAATTCAAAATTTCAAATATCAGTGTCCGTTGGGGGGTGACTTTCATCCCATATTCACGGCATTTGTCAACAAACCATTTCTTGATCCGGTCTTCTTTCATAAACGGATGATAACATAATGCAACTCAAAAGCAAAGAGGAAATTTACCTAACTAAGTATTATTCTGATTTGTCAAATTTCAAACAGGCCGGAGCTTAAGTAGCGCTCTCCTGTGTCCATGATCATGACCACAATTCGTTTACCTGCATTCTCCGGTCGTTTTGCCACTTCCAGTGCCGCCCAAACTGCAGCACCGGAGGAAATCCCAGCCACAATACCTTCCAGACGGGCCAGTTTTCGAGCTGTTTCAAATGCGTCTTCATTTTTCACCGGAATCACCTCGTCAATAATATCCCGATTCAAAACAGCAGGGAAAAAACCGGCGCCAATTCCCTGAATTTTGTGAGGACCAGGCTGACCGCCTGAAAGAACCGCCGAGTCTTCCGGCTCCACTGCAACTGTTTTGAATTCCGGCTTTCTCTTCTTCAGTTCTTCGGAAATGCCGGTAATGCTGCCGCCGGTGCCGACACCATCTACCAGAATGTCCACCTTTCCCTCCGTGTCGTTCCAAATTTCAACAGCCGTATTTTCCCGATGGGCAGCGGGATTTGCCGGGTTCTCAAATTGCTGCAGCATCAAAGCTCCGTCAGTGTTTTCTGCAATTTCGGTCGCCTTGTCGATGGCACCCTTCATTCCCTTTGCCCCGTCGGTGAGCACCAGCTTCGCGCCAAGGGCGTGTAACAAGGCCCGGCGTTCAACACTCATGGTGTCCGGCATGGTGAGTATCAGCCGATACCCCTTTGCTGCGGCCACCCAGGCCAGCGCAATGCCGGTGTTTCCTGATGTGGGCTCCACAATCACTGTATTTTCCCTGACTCTTCCTGCCCTTTCAGCTGCTTCAATCATTGAAACACCGATTCTGTCCTTGATACTGCTTCCGGGATTGGTAAACTCCAGCTTGCCCACCACTTCGGCCACTGATCCTTCGGTAATCCGGTTCAACCGTACCAGCGGCGTATTCCCAGTTAATTCAATGAGATTATTGTAAATGCGTGTCATAGTATTCTCCTGACTAATTCGTTTTGTTGATAAAATGTTTTAACTGAATGGATTAGATAGTATGGATCATATGGGTCAGGGGCGACAGGTGCAGCTCGAAATGAAGATTGCAGCTCGTGTGGTGAGTTCTGGTATCTCATTTCGGACGGGGACCTCCCAAAATGCGCAATTGTCCCGGCTTATGCAATTGATCTTTTCTGAAACCCGGCAGAAACGTGGACGTGAAAAATATTTCAACTGGCACTCCTTACGCATTTTCATTGGAATATTATGTGAAACCATTCGTCTTGTCAAGGAATACTTGACAAAGAAGGAAAGTTTCCAATACGCTCCCCCATCAAGTCCGTCTGCTCCGACTTACACACTTATTTCCCTTTTTGGGGGGTTCTTTCTTACCAATCCTGTTGTTCGCAAATCTGGTATTTCACCGTTTTGCCAAGTTGTCAAACGAATCCCTTATTGGCATTCCCCTTTGAATAAGGTGCGGTTCAATGATAGAATGAGATGAAATTGATTTGAATCCACTGAGCGAAAGATATGAACATTGTAAGAACCAGAACTTTTCAACGGAGGCCCCGTTGACTGGGATAACCGCTCTCACAAACAGGAGGAAACATGTTTCGACCGGACCTGAATATCTGGATGAACGGTGAATTTGTCAATCTAAAAGACGCGAAAATCAGCGTCCTCTCTCACGCGCTCCACTATGGGAGTTCTTTTTTTGAAGGCATCCGTTGCTATGAAACAAAAAACGGCCCTGCCGTGTTCCGCCTGAAGGAACACACCGACCGTCTATTTAATTCCGCTAAAATGTACCGAACTGAAATCCCCTATACCCGGGATGAAATCAATGAGGCCATCCTCGAAACGATCCGCGCCAACAACATGAAATCATGTTATATCCGGCCCCTCGTCTATCGGGGTTTCAAAACCTTGGGAGTTAACCCCTTTCCCTGTCCGGTGGAAGTACTAATAGCAGTGTGGGAATGGGGCGCGTATCTTGGACCGGAAGCACTGGAAAAAGGTGTGGATGTCAAAATCAGTACCTGGACAAAGTTGGCACCCAACACAATGCCTACAATGGCAAAATCCGGTGCCAATTATATGAATTCTCAGCTCATCAAGATGGAGGCAATCGTAGACGGTTACGATGAAGGTATCTGCCTCAACACCCGTGGGCATGTTTCTGAAGGTAGCGGGGAAAACATCTTCCTGCTGAAAGACGATAAACTGCACACCCCGCCTTACTCCGAGTCCATGCTCCCGGGTATCACCAGAAACTCCGTTATCCAGATTGCAGAAGAAGCCGGCATCCCGGTTGTGGAAACAGCCATTCCCCGTGAATGGCTGTACATTGCAGACGAAGTCTTTTTCACCGGAACCGCGGCGGAAATCACCCCCATTGCTTCAGTAGACCGCATTCCGGTCGGGGAAGGCAAGCGCGGCCCGGTCACAAAAACAATCCAGGACACTCTGTTTGGAATTTTGAACGGAGAACAGGCGGACCGATTTAACTGGCTGACCCCGGTTTCATAAGTTAACTCAGAAAGTAGATGGAGGTCACGATGAATAGAAAAGAAATACCCACAGTGTTCCTGATCATCACTGTGCTCTTCTTTTCTCTCCAGCTCCAGGCGGCTGACCCCACATGGACTCTTTGTTCGCTGAAACCACTTGCTGGAAAATGGGTGGGAAAGGGAGAAGGAAAGAGTGGTAAAACAGGTCTTTTCCTTCGCATTGCAAAAGACTCATGTATTGAATAAAACAACAGCTCGATTCAAGCCGCAGGATGGAGAAAAAACAGGTCAGCTTCGAGAATCAGTCGGTTTCTTCAGTTATGACCCCGCAGAAAAAAGCATCCTGTACAGGGAATTTACTTCTGATGGCCAGGTAAATCGCTACAAGTTGCAAAGGGTTTCCAAAGACGGGATGACGTTTACTTTCCAAAGCAACAAAGGAAAT
>CBEUWV010000069.1:0-8449 GCA_965546895.1 uncultured bacterium | reverse complement strand
AAAATTTTCAGCAATTGTTTCGGCGAAAAATCTAACTGGAACCGGCAAAAAAGCCACAGTCAAAGGGGACAGCTTTTCCCTTCAAGTTGCCGGGAAATTGGAAGAGGCCGGTTTGAAACTCACCGGCACAAAAGGTGAATTCAGCAATTTCAATCTGGATGACGGCACCGGCAACCAGGTCGCAGGATTGTCCGGGAAAGTTCAGTTCAAATTAAATCCAGGCAAAAACAGCGGCAGTTTTACTGCTGAAAAAGCCGTCACACCGGATATTTCCTTCTCACACGTTCACGGAACATGGAAACCGGTAAAAAATGGAATCTCATTGGAAGGTGGCGCAGAGCTTCCGGTACATCCGTTAGCCCTGACCTTTCAGGGTGAGTTTGACCCTGCAGGAGAAAATGAGATTTTTACAATGGACTTTCATTTGCCGGAAACAGCTCTACCGGATGGCACGGATTTGAGCCCGCTTGTTTCATCTCTGAAAGGTTTTTCCGCAACGGGTAAAGTAGCAATGGCCGGTAAAATCGCCATGGCCAGAGGCGGCAATCCCAGAGCGACTGCAAAGCTGGATATACACAATATGGAACTGTCCACAGCGGACAACAGTATCAACATAAACGGCATCGAATCTTCCATTAACTTCAACAACCTCATGAGCATGAACTCACGCCCATCCCAGCTGGCTACGATTCAAAAGATCAGCGCCGGTCCAGCAACACTTGAGAACGCTGAAATCCGATTTCAACTATTGGACGAGGATACGGCTTCAGTGGAATCCGCAGACTTTGACTTTGCCGGAGGAGAAATGTCGGTAAGTTCTTTCCTGCTTTCCGATACAAAACCGGACATGGACTTCGGCATCTATTGCAACCAGTTAAAACTCACTTCACTCTTAAACCTGGCGATGGGTGAAGGTAAGGCGAAAGGAGACGGCACTGTCAGTGGCTACATTCCCCTTCGCCTTGTGGACGGAAACCTGGTTTTCGGAAAGGGGTTTCTCCAGTCGGTTCCCGGAAACGCCGGCACTATCCAGATAGCCGATAGTAAAGATATCACCGGCGGTGTGGTATTGGCCGAGGAAGCGGTTAAGGATTTCACATACCAGTGGGCCCGGGTCAATCTGGAAAGCCGGAACGGAAATCTGAATCTCCTGTTGAAATTAGACGGCAAACCCAACCGGAAACTTCCACTTATTTACGACCAAAAGGCTGGTGATTTTGTAAAAGACCCGCAAAACCGTCGTCTGGTCTCGCTTCAGGGACTGACACTGGATCTAAATTTCGTGGATATTGACATAAATCGCTTGCTGAAGCAGCAGGGAAAGGTTAAATTTAGAAGCAAATAAATTCGGTTAAAAAGGGAGGAAAAATGAGAGAATTTTTAGCCTGTCTGATACTTACATCGGCCATGGCATCTGTTTCATGTATCAAGATGGAACACGAAGTGACCATCAAACCGGTGCATGTAACTGTGGAAGTCCGGGTAAAAATTGACAAGGAACTGGATGACTTTTTTGGTGATCTGGATGCCGCAACTGAAAACAAGAAATAGCTGGAGGTTATTTATGAGAAAATTTATCCTTATTATCACCTGCTTTGCTCTGTTTGGGTCCATTGCCTTCGCCAGCGGCAACCCCATCAAAGAAAGAATGAGAAAGCGGCTGCCGGTGATTTTGAAAATGAAAAGTCAGGGCCTGATTGGTGAAAACAACCGGGGGTTCCTGGAATACCGCAGCGGCAAACGGCCAAACCAGCAGGTGGTGAACAATGAAAACGCCGACCGCCTCACCGTATATCAGATGATTGCAAAAAAGACCGGGTCTACCCCTGAACTTGTGGGGAAACAGCGGGCTGTTCAAATTGCGAAGCGTGCACGGAAAGGAGACTGGCTTCAAGCACCGGAAGGAAGGTGGTATCGAAAATAGGACACTTTGCGCCCGTGGATGGTGGATAGTGAATCGTGATTTGTGACTTGTGATTCGTGACTTGTGATTAGTTCAGAAAGGGAAAAGAGTGGGAATGGCCGTCCCCTGCCTGCGGAGCGTCCTTGCGGATGCGTGAACAGTGGATAGTGGATGGTTCAGAGAGTGAAAGAGTGGTAATGGCTATTCCCTGCCTTTCTTCACTCATCACTCATCACCCATCACTGCCGGCCGTAGGCCGGAGGGGAGACCGTGACTTGTGATTTGTGATTAGTTCAGAAAGGGGAAAGAACCGGAGTTAGCTCTTCCCCGCCTTTCTTCACTCATCACTCATCACCCATCACTTCTTTTCTTTTCTCAACCTCAACCTTCTCTTCTGCTCAGGCTCAAACCTGCTTTGTATCCCGCCTGTGTGGCGGCGTAGATGTCAGCGGGCTGGTTCGCATCACCAATGAGTTTGACCTGCAATCCGTTATTTCTCAGCGAGTTAGCAAGTCGTTGTTCCGGTTCCATACCGGAGGCGATGATGACGGTGTCAAAGGGCGGCAGTGTTTTTTCTTCTTCTCTGTGTCGGATGTGTACGCGGTTCTGTTTAAACGCCAGTACGGTGGTTTCCGGCATAATGCGTATCAAGGGATTCCCGTCAAGTCGTTTCAGCATCAGTTTTTTCGTAATCATTTCCATGTCATTGGCAATGGTGTCGGTGCGCTTGGTCGCGGTAACGGAAAATCCCCTGTCCACAAGAAACTCTGCCGCTTCCATCCCTACCATCCCGGCACCGATGATCAGCACGCGTTTTCCCTTGATAAGTCCCGGGGTTTCAAAGAATTCCAATGATGTTATCCAGTACTGGGAATCCAGATTTTCTATTTCGGGGATTCGTTGCAGGGAACCGGTGGCGACGATGACAGAATTAAAGCCCTTAAGGTTCTCCGAATCAGCTACCGTGTTTAACCGGATGTCTTCAACCAATTTCCGGGTTTTTGCCAACAAGCCGTCTATGGGCCGGGTCATCAGCTCTTTATGGGGTGCCAGCGGGGCAAGCCGAAACTGGCCGCCCAATGCCGCGGTCTTTTCGAAGATGGTAACAGTTGCGCCCATTTCGGCGCAGGTGCAGGCGGCAGACATTCCAGCGGGGCCAGCCCCGACAACGGCGACTTTGCGCCCCTTCAACGCCGTTTCATTTTTAGGAACCTTGTCAATTTCCGGGTTCACAATGCAACCGATTCCACTGCCGTTTTTCACATTGGCCAGGCAGCCCTGGAGACAGAACCCGCAGAACATGATATCTTCAGTTTTCCCTTTTACCAGTTTAAGCGGTAATGCAGGATCCGCCACAATGGCACGGCCGAAAGCGACGAAGTCCGCCAGATTTTCTTTCTCCAGTTTTTCCAGTTTGACAACATCGGCCATTCTTCCGGCAGCGATAAGGGGAAGATCTGTCAGCTTCCGCACAGCGTTCAGTGCTTCCAATTGCCGGGTTTCCGGAATGGCCATGTGGGCGTAGTAAAAGGGTGGTGTGTCACACGCGTTTCCCATGCCGCAGTGAATGGCGTCAAAGCCATGTTTTTCTGCCAGCTCCAGAATGGGAAGGTTGTCTTCCGGGGTCAATCCGCCTTCCAGGAACTCACTGGTTGAAATGCGAACCAGAACTGCTAGATTCCCCCTGTTTTTCACCACTTCTTCAAATACCTTCCGAAGAAACAGGGTTCGGTCCCGGCCATATTCGTCTTCCCGAAGATTGGTTCGTGGAGAGAGAAACTGGCTGACGAGGTAGCCGTGCCCGCACTGGATTTCAACTGCGTCAAATCCGGCTTCAGACGCTCGGGTAACTCCTTTGCCAAAGGCTTCAACGATTTCTTCAATTTGCATCGCTGTCAATACAGCGGGCGTCTGGCCGGTTGTGGGGCAGGGAATGGCCGAAGGAGCAAGGGGTGCTGTGCCGGTAGCTTTCGGATTTGCGGCCCGGCCCGCGTGATTCAAATTCAGGCAGGCCAATGCTCCGTTTTCATGGAGTATGTTCACGATTTTTTTCAAATCTGTCACACTGGTGTCCAGATGAATCGTTAGTTGTTTTGGGTGTTCCTTACCGGTCTGGGTCACAGATACCGGTTCCAGAATTACCAGTGCTGTTTCTCCTTTTGCAACATTGGTGTAATAGGTGAGATGACGTTCTGTTACCCGGCCATCCGGGGTGCCGTAAGCCGTTTTCACCGGCGCCATGATGAACCGGTTTTTAAGTTTTAATTGCCCCAGGGTTGTGGGTTCTGTAAAACGCATGGTTTTCCTCCTGAATCTCTCTTTGTAAAATTACTGGTTTCATTTTATAATAAACAAATGTTCATAACAAGGAGGATTGGATGTCGTCAGGGAAGAACAAACCAGAGAAAACTCAATGGAAAAAAGTAGCGATTGCTATAACAAAGAACGGAACCATTTCTCCCACCCATTTCGGAGACGCGGAACAACTTCTTTTCGCGGAAGTCTGCCCGGGAGAGTTTCGAATCCTGGAAACAATGCTCAATCCTTTCAAGAAAGTGGATGAAGAA
This sequence comes from uncultured bacterium, assembly GCA_965546895.1. Lineage (GTDB taxonomy): Bacteria > Acidobacteriota > Holophagae > Thermotomaculales > Thermotomaculaceae > UM-FILTER-49-7. The sequence goes on along the minus strand of CBEUWV010000069.1, from coordinate 3,979 downwards.
CGGCATGGGAGTCAGGGAAAGCTCAATCGGGTTGCCGGCATGATGACGAGTGTGGATATTGTGGCAACCGGAAGGCTCAGCACCAACTTCAAAAAAATGCGTGCCGAAAAAAACAAATGGCCTTTCATTACGAAAATGGAGCCGGAATCCTTCCTGGAGTGGTTAAAGGATTCACTTCTCGAACTGGAAGACTGGTTCAACAACCCGGAGAACACAGTTTATCGGACATAAAGGGACAAAGAAGTCTAAGTCTAAGTTTAAGTTGGGAAAGAAGAGTAAGAGATCAGCAAGGAAGGTAAAGAACCATATGACTGTCTTAACTCAAACTCAGACTTAGACTTGTCTGCCTCATCCTTCGACAAAGTAGATTTCCTTTTCCGGTGCTTTCTTGCCAACCAGTTGTGTAAGTAGGAGTCCGACTATTACTATGGATATTCCGACCAGTTTCCGGGCGCTCAGTGGTTCTCCCAGCATCACCCATGCGAACAGCGCTGTAAAGACTGGAATAATATTCGTAAAAAAATTGAAGCGGTTGATGCCGATTTCCCGAATGGCGATGGTCATCAACACAAATGCAACTGCTGAACATAAGATCCCCAACGCAATCAGTGCCTGGATCACATCGGCACCGGGTCTGGCAGAAATAAAGCTATGGAATTCAGTCAAAAAGAAGACAGGTAGAAAAAACAGAATGCCAATTAAGTTCTGCACATTCACAATGGTCAGGGAGGAGTATTTCCCGGCTATGTTCTTGACAAGAAGGCCATATCCCACAGCGGAAAGAACCGCAAATCCAAGTAACAGAAGCCCCGCCGGAGAAGCGGTCAACTGAAAGTTCCGTCCAACAACAATCACAACAACACCAAAAAAAGAGATCACCAGACCTGAAATGTTAACCCAGGTCAACCGTTCTTTCAGGATAAACCAGGCAAAGACAGGAGTTACCACCGGGATTGTGGTAATGATTACGGCGGCAAGGGTAGCTGAAACAAGTTTCAGCCCAAAGTTTTCTCCAATGAAATAGCAGAACGGTTCCAGAAATGCCAGCAGAATAAAGTACTTCAAATCAGATCGTTGAATTCTCTCCCGTTTCCCCGTCACCAGGATAAACAGAGAGAGCACAATTGTGGAGATGATGAGCCGCAAGGTCAGCGTGGTCACCGGCCCATAAATGGTGAAGACAATTTTTGACCAGATAAAGGACATTCCCCAGAAAACCATGGGTAATATGGCGGCTGCATACACAAAAATCCGGTTCAAGATATCCTCCCTCAACGTATCACAGCGGATTATGCCACATATTTCCCAAAAAAGCCCCGCATCCGGTGTGTTAATCTGCGTTTTTTTTCGCTATACTGAGTTCATGAAAATCCAGTGGACTGATTTGCGATTCGCTCAGAAGCTCAGGAGCCTGGGTGGTTTGTCGCTCCAGTTGAAAAATGTTTTCCGACACATTTTCCTCGGCCATATTCGATATCGGCTGGTTTGGAATGAAATGTACAAGCTCGGCACGAAGTCCCTGACCCTGATAAACGTCACAGCCCTTTTCATCGGGATGGTGTTCGCAGTGCAGATTTCCTACTCCCTGAGCTTCCTCGGAGCAAAGTATTACCTCGGCACAATCATTGGAATTTCCATTGTCCGGGAGCTGGGGCCGGTGGTAACTGCATTACTGGTGGCAGGTCGGGCGGGATCCGGCATTGCGGCTGAAATCGGCTCCATGCGAGTAACAGAACAGGTGGATGCACTTCGGGCCATGGGCATCAGCCCTTCGGAATACCTGATGGTGCCGCGAATTATTGCCATGGTAATTATGGTGCCGGTGCTGACAGCTTACGCAGATTTTATCGGCATCACCGGTGGACTGTTAATTTCCCGTTTCCAGATGAAAATCAGCTCGCATTTCTACCTTCACAAGGTTTTTCAGATGCTGGCCATCCATGATATCACCAGCGGTCTGGCAAAATCCCTGTTTTTCGGTTTTTTCATTGCAATTATTGCCTGCTATCACGGGTTTTCCGTCCGTCGCGGTGCCACTGAAGTGGGCCGCGCCGCAACAAAAGCCGTGGTGGCTTCCTCTATAACAATCCTTGTGGCGGATTTCTTTCTCACCCGTCTGTTTATGTGGTTGTAACGATGAAAGAAACCATAATTGAAATTCGGAACCTCCATAAATCATTTGGAACGAATCGGGTACTCTCCGGTGTTGACCTGGAAATCTTCAAGGGAGAAACGCTGGTCGTTCTCGGGGGCAGCGGCTCAGGAAAATCAGTTTTGCTGAAATGCATTACCGGCCTCATGACCGCGGACTCCGGTTCCATCCGGCTCCTCGGTGAGGAAGTTGTGGGTCGGGGAGAACGGGAACTCCTGCCCATTCGAAAGAAAATGGGTATTCTGTTCCAGGGTGGGGCCCTGTTTGACTCCATGAATGTCTTTGAAAATATCGCGTTCGGCTTCCACGAATATGCAAAGGATATGCCGCAGGATCAAGTTGAGGCTGAAGTGATGCGCCTGCTGGATGTTGTAAAATTGCCAGACATCTGCGACAAAATGACAGCTGACCTTTCCGGCGGGATGCAAAAGCGGGTGGCACTGGCCAGGGCAGTGTCGATGAAGCCCGGCATAATTTTCTATGATGAACCCACCACAGGGCTGGATCCGGAAACGGCCCGGTCCATCTATCGGCTCATCAAGGACATGGAGCAGCACCTGTCCGTTACTTCGGTGGTGGTATCCCATGACATTGAGCTGGCCTTTACCATCGCGGATCGAATCGCTTTTCTGAAAGATGGAGAGATGGCCTTTGTGGGTCCGGTAGATGAACTTCGAAAATGCACACACGAGGGGGTTTGTGCATTCATTGGACCATTCTATCAGGCGGGAATGATGGGATATAAAAATCAAGAAATGAAAGGGAAAACATAGAGACGGGAGGTTGGTATGAAGGAGTTAAAAACCGGCATGGTTGTTTTTCTGGCTCTGGCAGTATTTGTCATAACTGTACTGATGCTGGGAGAATTTGGAGACCGGGTTACCTACGTTATAGATTTCCAAAAAGTAGTTGGGTTGACCATTGATTCCCCGGTTCAGCTCAATGGTGTTCAGGTGGGAAGAGTAACAGACATTGAGTTCTCAAAAGATGTAAAAAGCAACCTGGTTTCCGTCAAAATAAACCTGTTCGCCTCCGCCAAAAGCCGGATCAACAGATCCACCGTGGCGGACATCAGTACCATGGGTGTCCTGGGAGACAAATACATCGCATTGGAAACAAAAGACTTTACACTGCCTCCACTTCCGGAAAATTCCGTCATTCCAGCCAAAAAGACTCTCAATGTGCAGGGAATGCTTACCAAGGGAGAAGGAATCATCGATGACCTTTCCTCACTGACTCACGACATGAACCAGTTGGTCGCACATGTAAAAAAGGGGAAAGGTCTTGTGGGGGTACTCATCAACAACCCTGAAATCGGCAAGAACCTGGTGGACAGCATTTCCATTGTTTCCCGACATTTAAGCCAAGGAACCGGACTGATGGGAAAATTCATCAATGACAAGGAGCTCTGCCAGACTGTGACCACCGGCCTGGAGAATATCAGCTATGACCTGACCCAGATTCTCGATACTGTCAATACCGGAAAAGGGACTGCAGGCTTGCTCCTGAAGGACCAGGTGTTTGCAGATAAGATTAAAACCGATATGCTGTCGGCGATGGATGGATTGAATTCCCTTGGGAAACTGCTCTCCAAATCATCTGAAAAGAGCATGACCGCTATCGCTTTGCAGGATGAACAGGCGGGGAAAGACTTGAAAGCTGCAATCCACCATCTACGGTCTATCCTTGAAAAAATTGACAATGGAGAAGGTACAATGGGCAAACTCGTCAACGACGCCTCCCTCTACGACAACGCAGACCAGGTTTTTCGGGGTGCTAAAAAGAGCACCATTGGCCGCGCAGTGATTCGCCATTATCGGAAGAAAG
>CBEUWV010000068.1:0-8527 GCA_965546895.1 uncultured bacterium | reverse complement strand
GCCCCTTCCGAGGCGAAATAGTAGGAGTTGGGGGCCGAAGGTGCGAGTGAAAGTGCAAGTGCGAGGCAGAAGGAAATGGCCATTCCCTGCCTTTTTCTGAACCCATCACTCATCACAGTACCGAAGGTACGCCATCACTCATCACGTGGCGCCGGTTGCGCCACTATTTCCGGTTGACAGATGGGGCTTTATTGCTATACTTGGTCACTGTACGTTTGAGGGGGATTTTGTGTCACTATGTTTGAACAACTGACCGACAAGCTCAACCACGCATTCCGGACGATCCGGGGCGCGGCGCGGCTCACTGAAAAAAATGTTTCCGATGCCCTGAAGGAAATTCGGATGGCGCTTCTGGAAGCAGACGTCAACTTCAAGATTGTCAAGGAATTCACCGCTTCCATCAAGGAAATAGCGTTGGGGATGGATGTGTCCAAAGCATTGAATCCCGGGCAGCAGTTCGTGAAGATCGTCCATGATGAACTGGTGAAAGTCCTTGGCTCTGAAGCGGAAGACCTCGAAATCGACAGTAAAAAACTGAACATCATTATGCTCGTGGGACTACAGGGATCCGGTAAAACAACATCGGCGGGAAAAATGGCCATGCATTTGAAAAATAAGGGCTGGTTTCCCTTCCTGGTACCGGCGGATGTGTACCGTCCGGCTGCCATCGACCAGTTGAAAGTGGTGGCTGAAGCCGTCAAGGTTCCTGTTTTTGAGGCCGGTGACGACCACGACCCGGTTTCAATCGCAAAAAGAGCAGTAAAGGAAGCAGAGGGCCGGGGCATGAATGTGTTGATTCTGGATACTGCCGGGCGTCTTCACATTGATGAAGAGTTAATGCAGGAACTGAAGGATATCAACAAGGCAGTTTCACCCACTGAAATCCTCTTTACAATTGATTCCATGACCGGGCAGGATGCCGTCAAGTCCGCTGCTGCTTTCAGCGATGAATTGGAATTAACGGGAGTGATCCTGACCAAACTGGATGGAGACGCACGGGGTGGCGCCGCGCTTTCTGTCAAACATATCACCGGCAAACCCATCAAATTTGTCGGCATCGGCGAAAAATATGACGAGTTTGATCTGTTTTATCCCGACAGGATGGCGTCCCGAATCCTCGGCATGGGTGATATGCTCTCCCTCATTGAAAAAGCTCAGGATGTTGTTGATGAAAAGGAAGCGGAACAACTTCAGAAAAAAATTGCAAAGAACCAGTTTACTCTTGAGGATTTCAGGAAACAGCTGGTACAGATTAAGAAGATGGGGTCCATGGAAAAGATACTTTCGATGGTACCGGGAATGTCACAGGTCAAAAACGCGTCCAAAATGATGGATGACAAAAAGATGGTCCACATGGAAGCCATTATCAATTCAATGACCCCCAGAGAACGCGTAAATCATATCATTATCAACGGGAAACGTCGCAGACGGATTGCCAGAGGAAGCGGTCGGCCGATTCAGGAAGTCAATGCTCTTCTAAAGCAGTTTGTCAAAATGCGCAAAATGATGAAACAATTGTCTAACCCGTCGGTTCTTGGTAAAATGAAGACTATGAAAAAGATGAGGAATATGAATCTTCCTTTTCAATAACGGAGGTAACAGAAAATGATTGCAATTCGTCTCAAGAGAATGGGCAGAAAGAAAAAACCTTTTTATCGCATCGTGGTGTCAGAAGACAGCAACACACCCACTGGTCGCTTTGTGGAAGAAATTGGTCACTACGATCCGTTGACTAACCCGGTAGAACTGAAAATTGACAAGGAAAGAGCCGAACACTGGTTGCAGGAAGGGGCAAAGGTCTCGGATACCGTGAAATCTCTTTTCAAAAAGGAAAATATCGGTTAAACTGTTATCAAGATAATTGTCATTGGTAGGGATTCCTGTAAAAGTTAAGGAGGAAGGCATGAAAGATCTGATGGTAGCAATTGCCAAAGCGTTGGTGGATAATCCCGAACAGGTGGAAGTAACGGAAATTGAAGGTGAACAGACAACCGTTCTTGAGTTGCGGGTAGCGCAGGAAGACTTGGGAAAGGTAATTGGCAAACAGGGCAGAACGGCCCGGGCTGTCAGAACTATTCTGAATGCGTCCGGGATGAAATTAAAGAAAAGATTCGTTCTGGAAATTCTCGAATAGCCCTGAATGTCGCCTGAATTCCTCACCATTGGCAAAATAGCAAGACCGCAAGGCATTCGAGGGGAAGTTATCGTAAATGTTGAAACGAACTTCCCCTCGCGTTTTTTTGATGAGACAATTTTCCTTGTTCGTACAAAAGATGGTGTTTTGAAGGAAATGTCATCTGAAAGCGCACGTATGCACAAGGGACGTGTGGTTATGAAGTTTAAGACCATTGACACAATGAACGATGCGGAACACCTGCGGGATGCTGAGATTATCATTCCGGTGGAAGATCGAAACACGGATGATGAGGATTTTTTCTATCACTACGAACTGGTTGGAATGAATGTAGTTGCCGTTGACGGACACACTGTCGGTCGGGTGACAGAGGTGCTGGAAAATCCCGGTCAGGACATCCTGGTGGTTCAAGGCAAAGAGGGCGAAGTGCTGATCCCATTCAGGAAGGAAATCTGCATTGAAATCGACCGAAAGGCCGGACGAATTATTGCCGACATGCCGGAGGGCCTGGAAGACATCAACCGCTGAATTCGGAGGAAATATCGCGATGGCGCCTTTGGACTTTTCTGTTATCACCATTTTCCCTGAGCTGTTCACCCCATTTTCTGAAGTCGGCGTTTTCGGCAGGGGAATCAAGAATGGCCTGTTGAGCTTGAACACAATCAATCCCCGAGATTTTGCAACTGACAACTACCACTCGGTGGACGATGAACCCTTCGGGGGTGGCTCCGGCATGGTCTTTACCCCCCTGCCCCTTTACAAGGCTATTCAGACATCAAAAAAATCTACGACCGGGCCGGTTATTTTTCTGACGCCGGCAGGCACCCCACTGACGCACTCAAAAGTTCTCACTCTCTCACAACTATCTGGAATGACAATGCTTTGCGGACGATATGAAGGAATAGACCAGCGCATTGTTGATCTTTTTGTGGATGAGGAAATCTCCATCGGAGACTACGTGCTTTCTGGAGGCGAGCCCGCCGCCATGGTAATAATGGACGCAATTGCGAGGCAGCGCGCGGGGGTGGTAAAGGAAGTTGATTCTGTCGAAAATGATTCGTTCTTTGACGGCCTGCTGGATCATCCCCATTACACGCGCCCGGCTGAGTTTAACAGGCGAAAAGTACCGAAAGTGCTGCTTTCCGGTGACCATCAGCGGATTGCACAATGGCGGATGAAAATGAAACTGGTTGAAACTCTGACAAAGAGACCGGACCTTCTGTTGACTGCTTCTCTCTCCCCGGAACAGAAGAAGGTCATGATCGAAATCCGGGAAGAACTGAGAAAGGGAATGAAGAGTGATGAGTGACATGAAGACAGGGAACAGCCATCTCCCTGTATTTTTGTCATCTATCTCCCTGTGAAGTGGGCGTTACGCGTGGGCGGCGGAAAAAATCAGAGAATTGGCCATCCCCTTCTTTTTCTCCTTTCTCAACTATCCACCATCCACTATCCACGCGTCCGAAAGGACGTTCTCACACATCACGGTGCTTTTTTATGTGAAAAAACCGCATACAAAATCGTTGATTATCCCGGCGGGTATGATAGAATGCTTTCCGCTGGCTGTCCCGCAGTATTTATTTTCGGGGCATGCCGGGGGCTTTCCCCCGAACTCGAGCAAGAAAAATGACCGTTTCCTCAAACCATTCACTGGTACCGGAAGTGACGCCTGTTTAAGTGCTCGAGTCTAAGCAACCATATCGAAGAGATAGCGTTATTTCTTTTTGCTAAGGAGTTTGGGCATGGACATTATCAAACAGTTTGAAGACAAAATGCTCCGTACAGATATTCCGGATTTTAAAGCCGGTGACACTGTTCAAGTGCATGTGAAGGTCAAAGAAGGAAACAAACAGCGAATTCAGCTTTTTCAAGGGCTGGTGATCGGCCGTTCCAACGGATCCAATCGCGAAACATTTACGGTTCGTAAAATCGCTGAAGGAACCGGAGTGGAACGCATTTTCCCTCTGCATTCTCCAATTATTGACAAGATTAAGGTGATTCGCAAAGGCCGCGTACGCAGAGCTAAGCTCTATTACATCCGGGAAAAGATCGGAAAGAGCGCTCGGATTCGAGAGCATCGAACCTACTGATTCAATCTGTTATTTACACACTATTGTGAAAGCCGGTTTAAAGCCGGCTTTTTTTATTGCATTTTTGATTCATTTATTTATAATGAAAGTATGTTAAAGAGTTTGAGAAGATCGGATGCCGGGATTGGACTGGAAATTGGGAATGGTGCCGTAAGAATGGTGCATTTGAAAAGTGGGACCGGGAAACCTGAGGTTCTCCAGACAACTATGGAACCGATACCCCACAATGAAAACGGAGACCAGGACTCAAAGCAAACGCTGACCGCTTTACGCGAAGTGGTGAAACGAACCGGCCTCTCGAAAAAATCGGTGGCCGTTGCGCTTCGTCCCAGTGTCATTACAACACGGGATATCCAGATCCCACGGGTCCCGGACGAAGAACTGGCCTCAGTGATAGAATGGGAAATTCGTCAGCTCATAGAATTCAACCGGGATTCTCATAATCTGGACTTTATCATTCACAACCGGGAAGACGAGGGGGCATCTAATAAATACCAGGCCATGGTTGTAGTTTCCAGAAAAGAGGACTTGGAAGACATGGTCAGGCTGGTGGAAAGAAGCGGTCTTAGGGTCCGGAGACTGGGTGTTCCCGCGGATGCACTTTGTTGTCTCGCAACAATTCATCCCGATGTGGAGCAAGAGATGGGATGTGCTATCGTAAACATCGGACATAACGAATCTTCCGCTACAATTGTCCAGAACGGGAAGCTCCGTTTCACGCGGCAGCTGGATTTTTCACTGGATGGATTCCTTGCCGCTATCTCCGAGCAGATGGGCATTCCGCTAAGTGAAGCAGCTACCCTGTCGCAGCAGATATCCCTGGTTGAAACAGATGGCGAAACAATGGAAATGAAACAACTCAGGACTCTTGGTACCTCTCTCCTGGAATCCCTTACCGCCGAACTGAATAAGAGCTTTAATTTTTATGCATCCGTTTCCAGAGGCGGAACTGTAAGCCGTGTGTATCTAACGGGCGGTCTGGCAAATCTGAGTGGCGTGGAAACATTTTTTCTGGAACATCTCGGTGTAATTACGTCCATTCTGCATCCCTTCAAAGGATTGGAGATCCGTGGAGCAATCCCTCGAAACGCAGATCAGTTCTCCGTAGCACTGGGCATGGGGTTAATGCCATGGTAAAAACACAGTACGAACCGCATTTCAACCTTTTTTCCAAAGATCTGTCGCAGAAGAAGCTGCCGGAAAATTTCTATTTCAACATGATGATGATCGGCAGCGCCCTACTTCTCCTGCTCTCTGTCATTGTTTTTGCCGTTGTAGGAACAAAGTATGCTGTCGTATCCCACAGGCACAGTACATTGGTCAAGAAACTGGAGGTCCTGCATCAGAAAGACCGACAGCTCATGAACCTGTCCGTTCAGATGGCAAGACTGAAATCAGATAATGATGCGCTGGCCGGCAGCATAATGACAGTTTCAAGCCTGTTTGACCAAAAAACACAGTGGACAAAAATTCTTGGAAATGTAAGCGACCTGATGAGCCGGGGACTCTGGCTTGACAGTTTTTCAGGAAAGAGTTCCCCTGACAGCATGGGCCGTGTAATTTCGCTTTCATTAGATGGCGGCACAACCTCACTGAAAGTTCTTAATCGCTTCCTCGGCCGTCTGGAAGAAAAGTTCGGCAATATAAAGGTAAGCGTCAAGGCCGCGCAAAATGACGAGGTCCGCTATTACACTTTTTCTATTACGATGCTCTGGACGGAGGAGAAGAAATGAGACAACTTCTGCTGAAACTGGAAAAGAAATTCATTGCCCTCCATCCCAGAGATCAGAAAATCCTTCCCTATTTTGCCTTTATTTGCATTTTTCTCATTTCCTACATGCTCATCATCTCCCCCCTGTCAACCAAGGCTTCCCAGATGAGCGTGGATAACAGGGAGATGGAGCAGGAAGCGTTTTCATTGGAGCAGAAACTTAAGGTGCTAACCGCAGTAGAGCAAAGACTGAATCAGGGAAAAGAAAAAAGCCTTTCATTGAAGAACCAGTTCCAGAAGTTGACACGGCAGGTACCGAGCAAGGATGAGATAGCCAATGTGCTCAGTCACCTGGCGGAATCTGAAAAGGCCACATTCTTGATTCAGAGTATTGCAGAAAAGGAATATGTGGCAAATAGGAAGTTTACCCGTATTCCACTAATGATTTCGGCAGCGGCTGATTTTAATCACATTGTCCATTTTATAAAGTCAGTGGAAACCTCTGAACGTCTTATGACCATTGACTCAATTCAAATCAATGTGGATGGAGAAAATCCTTCGAGAATCATAACATCCTTTACGGTTAACACATTCAAAATACCCGGTCTTGAGCAGCTGATCCAGGTATACCGGGAAGAAGTTCAGGAGAAGAAAAATGAAAAAAAGAAATAGAATTGCTCTGACTGTTTTTCTTATTTCACTGGGGCTGTGCCCTGTATATGGAGCCATGCGGAATCCCTTTGCCCGGCCCGCTTTCCTTGAGCAGAAGCCATCGGAATCAGCTGCCGCCAAGGAAAAGAAACCGGAAACAACAGTGGCAAATCTCTCCCTGACAGGTATCATTAACGGACAAATCGCAATCATTAACCATCAGTTTTATCGGAAGGGACAAAAAATCGGCCTGCTCCTGGTTCAGGAAATTACAAACAACAAAGTGGTTCTGGAATTTCAGGGCCTCCGTTACGATTTGATTTTAAATTTATCTAAGATAAAGAAGAAGGAGTGAGACATGAAACGGATTTTGCTGCTGATTCCGGTTCTTATTCTAACCACGTCCTGTATGCACAGGGAGAATAATCAGGCACCCTCGCCTAATGATCTGGCGAGTCTGACGAATCTGAAGGTACTGGACGTCAAGCCCATTGAACCAGTAGTCAACCCAAAATCTATGAATAAGATTCCCGATAAGATTCTGAAAGAAACAAAGACTTACACCGGCGCACCGGTCACTCTATCTTTTTACAAAGCTGATATTCACGATTTTTTCCGTGCAATCTCAGAGGTTGCAAAGGTTAACTTCATGGTGCATGATCAGGTGCACGGAACCATTACAATTGAAGTACAGAACGTCCCGTGGGACCAGCTTTTAGACACAGTCTTAGAATTTAATAAACTCAGCAGCATCCGGAAAGGCGGCATCATTGAAATCATCCCCCGGGCTTTCGCGGACAAAAGCACCGAAGTTCTGAAGGTAAATTACGGAACGGCTGAGGATATTGTCAAGACTCTCAAGGGCGAAGCTGGAATCGGGAAAAAAGGCCAGGGAACTGAAATCGTTGCAGATCAGAGAAGCAACTCAATCATCATCACCGACATCCCCGAAAATATCGCAAAAATAAAACGGATCGTTGCGGCGCTGGACCAGCAACCCCAACAGGTACTATTGGAAAGCGTCATCGCGGAAGTTACGCTGGACGACACAAATCAACTGGGTCTGGGATGGTCATTCGGCCAGAGCGGACGTTTGCGCGGCTCCTGGGGAAATAACTCATTCGAAAGCTCAGGAACCTCCAACTTCCCCCTTACCAATGTAGCTGAGGGAACGGGATTTCAATATGCACTTTCCGTAAATGATGGACAGGTGATGGCCATACTCAATGCTTATGCCCAGGCCAGTAAAGCCAGGGTTCTTTCCCATCCAAAGCTCGTTACCTACGACAACAGCGAGGCCTCCATGAAAGTAGTGGAACGACGTTTTGTACAAACCTCCCTGAACACCAACACTGCAACCGGAATCGGGGGCATTTTCAGCAACTTTGAAGAACGGGACTATGGAATTACACTGAATGTTACTCCCCATATCAATCAGGCAGGAGATATTCTCTTGAAAGTGAAACAGGATGTCAGTGACTTGACAGGCGTTGACAGCAACGGAAATCCGATTTCCACCCAGCGAATTATTGATACCACGCTGCTTCTAAGGAATGGACAGACAATGGTCCTCGGAGGTTTGATTCAGGAAAAGAATAAACATGACACCAGAGGATTGCCTTGGTTTTACAAAGTTCCGATTTTGCGTTCTCTTTTCGGAACCCGCGAAAAAGAAGACAAAAAAACAGAGTTGCTGCTCTTTATCACGCCACACCTGATTCGGAATTTCAACGATGCAAAAGCAGTCACAAATGCCGTGATTCATCAGAAAAGTAGTGTGAAACCTCTGAATTAGAAAATGAATAAAATCGCTGTCGGAATCGTTGGAATTTTCCTGGCTGTATCTGTCTTTGGTCAAAACCCATTTGTCCAGGAGGATGCACAAACTTTCACCCCTCCATTGAGTCCACGCACAGTTGGATATCGAATATCCGCCACATT
>CBEUWV010000067.1:0-8539 GCA_965546895.1 uncultured bacterium | reverse complement strand
AAAGTCTGTTGCATGGCCTCCCGTCTATCCTTACAGCGGGAAATTCGGGCAGAACGGAAGCGAAAAATACGTCCAACACCATGAAATATTCGCAGAGGGTGATAAGGAGTGTGCGGCAGATAGGGAAATGGCCACTTCCCTGTCCTTTTGTCATTCTTCACTCATCACTTCTTCATCATAATCCGGTAGGCAGGGTCACAAATTCGGCAGGTATGTCGAATTTTTCCTGTAAAAGCTCTTTCAGAGTTAAAAGGGAGGTCTTTTCGGTCTCATAGTGGCCGCAGAATGCAACATTCAAGCCCATCTCTCTGGCTGCATGGAAAGCGGCATGATCGGTTTCCCCGGTGATAAACAGATCCAGCCCGAGACGAGCCGCTTCGTCGAGAATTTCCGGAGTGGCAGCGGCACCGGATACCACACCGACAGTGGAAATTGTGTCTTTCCCAAATGCGAGAAGGTGTATCCCCTCCCCGAATTGTGCCACGAGGCGGGAGCGAACTTCAGTAATGGGAAGCGGGGCCGTAAACCTGCCTTGAAATCCAATGGGGATACCTTTGTAATGGCCAAAAGGAGAAAGATTGTCCAGTCCAAGATGTTTTGAAATGAGAATGTTATGGCCAATTTCCGGATTCGCGTCCATGGGAAGATGGACAGCAAAGAGGGACAATCCATTATTCAGCAGTGTCTGGTAGCGTCTGCCCCACATTGGAGAAATGGCGAAAGGGCTTCCCCAGAAAAAACCGTGATGCACCACAATATAGTTCAGATTTTTTTCCAATGCGGCAGTAAACAGGTCCTGGCAGGCGTCAACACCGAGACAGATGCCGGTTACGTCATCAGAACCGGTGACCTGCAGACCGTTGAGGGATGAGTCATGGAATTTTTCCGGCTGAAATGTCTGCAGCAGGTAGTTGGTAATTTCATTTCGCTTGGCCATCAATGTACCTCCTGAAATTGCGTCAGAATGGATTGAAACACGCCCATTCCATCCGTATTCCCCAAAATGGCTTCCATTGCCCGTTCGGGGTGGGGCATCATACCCAGCACATTCCCTTCCCGATTGGTAATGCCGGCAATATTGTTCAGGGAGCCGTTGGGATTGGCTGTTTCGGTCACTGCCCCGGTCCGGTCACAGTAGCGAAATACCACCCGGTTTTCACTTTCCAGTTCTTTCAGAGTTTCGGAATCACAGAAATAGTTTCCTTCCGCGTGGGCAATGGGGATTCGAATGGGTAAGCGATTGTCCAGGCGGTTGGTGAAGGGCAGGTTGAAGTTTTCGGTTTTAAGAAACACGTCTTTGCAGATGAAGCTCAGGGAACGGTTGCGAAGGAGGGCACCGGGCAGCATCCCGGTTTCGGTCAAAACCTGAAATCCGTTGCAGATTCCAAGTACCAGGCCGCCTTTTTCAGCAAAAGCCCTGACACTTTCCATTGCGGGAGAGAAAGAGGCCATTGCGCCACAGCGGAGGTAGTCTCCGTAGGAAAAACCTCCCGGCAGAATCACGCAATCCGGACTTTGCAGGTCTGTGTCCCCATGCCAGACGAAGGTAGCCTCTTCTCCCAGCACTTGGCGGATGCTGTGGTAGGCATCGTAGTCACAGTTAGAGCCTGGAAATACCAGGATGGAAAACCGCATCTCAGTCATCCTCTATCTGGACTTCGTAGTTCTCAATCACTGTGTTGGCCAGGAATTTATCTGCCAGCTGCTCCACCTGGCGCAGCACGGTTTCGCGATCACTTTCATCTGTATGAAACTCGATGATTTTTCCAAGACGAAACCCATCGAATTTCTCATATCCCTGTTTGGCCGCTGTCTTTTCAATTGCCTTGCCCTGGGGGTCCAGCACCCCTTTCTTCAATCGAACGATTACCCGGATTTTCATGTGTCCCCTCTTTCGTTTGATAGGACATGAGTATCAGATTCCCCTGTTTCTGTCAAATGGGATTGAGCGATGATCGGATATGATCATCAAAACAGACAATATTGCCTGTTGAACAGGGGACTGGTCAGTTAACGCATCTCTTTCATATTGAACTTTGTAGATCCTGTGAAGTTTCGTTCCATCATGTTTCTGAAATTGATTTTCAGGAAGGCAGGATCAGCGCTGAATCAGCGCGATGACCACATCCAGTAGATTGATGCCCGTAGGCCCGGTATTGATAAGACCTCCGGTTGACTGAAAAAAATGATAGCTGTCATTTTGGGCCAGAAAGTCTTCCGGAGAAAGCCCCATTTTACAGGCGGTATTCCAGGCGCTGCGATCCGCAACCGCTCCGGCGGCTTCTGTGGGTCCATCGCGTCCGTCACTTCCGGCGGCAAACACAGTGATGCTTGGGTTTCCCCGGAGTGTCGCCAGTGCCGAAAGTGCCAATTCCTGGCAACGGCCCCCGCTGCCCTTGCCTTTCACGGTTACCGTGGTTTCTCCGCTGAAAAGCAGTGCCAGTTTTTCCCCGCTTTTCATTGTTTCGGCAGTCAACAGTGCAAAATCCGCAATTTGGTGCCCAACTTTTGTGGCCTCCCCTGCCAGGCAGTCACTTGCGATACGCACCGTAATTTTTTGTTTTTCAAGTGAAGCCTGAACAGCAAGAAGGAGGGTGTTGTTGTCCGCGACGATTTCATGGGGGATGGAGGAGGCGCGTGGTTCCGCTTCTTTTGGCCGATCTGAAAAAAAAGTACGGACACTGGAAGGGAGTGCAGACCACAAACCATTATTTTGAAGCAGCTCCATGCAGACCTTGTGTTCTTGTTTAACCTGCCACAGAGGGGCCGAACCAATAACGGACAAGGAACTGAACAGTACATCCGACATGACCAGCACGAGACCCTTTGCCCGAATCTGTTTTAAGAGACCGCCACCTTTTAATCGGGAAAGGTGAATTCGAACCATGTTGGTGTCTTCAATGGGAAGCCCGGCTTCAAGGAGCAGTCTCGTTGTAATGGCAATATCAGAGATGGAAAGCGGGGGTTCAGGCACTTCCATGAGAGCGGAGCTCCCCCCGGAAAGGAGGTAAACAAATTGGTCAGTATCCTTCAATGCAGTCATTGCCTGCATCATTTCATTTCCGGCACGAAGGCTTCTGGCAGTTGGGATGGGGTGGTCGCCGGTAAAGTGTACCAGGGGAGCGGAAAGAATTGGGGATTCTTCCGGAGATACGATGACACCTCCGGTGATTCTGTCTCCCAGGACTGGGTGGAGTGAATTGGCCATGGAGACAGCTGCTTTTCCGCTGCCGAAAACATGAATAGGGCCGGGTCCGGAATCATGTCCCGCAATTCGGGTGGCGTCTTCGGAAACTTCAATCAACGGAGGAAGGATGTTTTTGGGGGAACAGGCTGATATGGCTTCACGGAATGCTTCTTTCAACAAAGTTGGAGGTTTAAAACGCATACTATTCCCCCGTTTGCCTGAACCGCTCGGGCAGTGAGGCCAGCGGACAATGGGAACAGTCCGGGGTTTCTCTGTGGCAGAAATCTTTCCCCAGATGCACCAACGCGGCATGAAACTCGTTATAGGCAGCCGTGTCTGACGGGATGGACTGTTCCACCATTTTTCTCACTTCCTCATAATCCGTGTTCAGGTCCACAATCCCATGACGGAAGAATATCCGTTTTGTGTATGCGTCCACAACAAAAATACGGTAGCCCCCGGCGTAAAGGAGAATGGCATCTGCAGTTTCCATACCGATTCCCCACACATTCGTAAGCAGGGTTCTGGCCGTATTCATCGTTTTCCCATGGAGGAATTGCCGGATCGTCTTGTTTCCATCCCGGCACACCATTTTCGCCAGTGCCTTGAGTTTCTTTGCCTTCTGATTAAAGTAGCCGGAGGGACGGATGGTCTCTGCAAGGTCGCTGGGGGTTGCAGATAAAATGGCAGGAAAGGAAATGAGCCCCAGACTCTTCATTCTCACAATTGCTTTCTCCACGTTTTTCCAGGCCGTATTCTGGGTGAGAATAGCGCCGATGGCGACTTCATCCGGGCTGTCACCGGGCCACCAGTTCAGCGCCCCGTAGTGCTTCTCCAGGGTTTGCCGGATGTTTTCAATCCGCAGGATTACTGTTTTGCTCACTTGATTGTCTGTTTTTTTCATGCCTTTCAGAACTTACCCGGTTTCGTCCACCTTCTTTTGCCCGGTACAACTGGACATCGGCCCGTTTTACCAGGCTGGACAACGTGTCTCCCTTTTCCATTTCCGCTACGCCGCAGCTGACTGTGACCGGGATGGGTACGCCGGATGGGCGGAAAGTGTGAAAGGAAATCTGGTTCCGAAGCCGTTCCGCCAGTTTTGCTGCCCCACTCAAGCCTGTGTGGGGAAGGATCAGGAGAAACTCTTCTCCGCCGTAGCGGATGGGAATATCCACGTCCCGGGCAATTTGCCGGATCATGTGGCCGATTTCTTCCAGAATAGCGTCTCCAACCGGATGGCCGTGGGTATCGTTTATGGTTTTGAAATGGTCAATGTCCATCATGATACCGGTAAGGGGATAGCTATAGCGAATGGCTTTTTGAATTTCTTTGACCCCTTCCGCGCTCATGTAATGCCGATTGTACAGTCCGGTGAGCATGTCCAGTACAGCCCGACGGTAAAACTGCTCCCGTTCCTGCTCCACTTTAAGAAAGGCCTTTTCCCGCTTTGAAATCACGCCGAGAATCGGTCTGAGCTCGTCCAGGAAAGGGGAAATGGCTGAAGTTTCTGTCCCGGGTTCCATAATAACGGCCGCAATTGCGTTGGGTGGTGAGCCGTGGGTGGCAAGCGGTGTCAGGCAAACATTCCGAGTTTCCGGTAAGGCGAGGCTGGGAAGCTCATTCGCGGCCAGGGAAATGATTTCCCGATCCCGAAAAAGCGGGGCAAATAGATCTGTTTTTCGCAATGCGTCCACTCCGATTCCCAAGGGTTTTTCAGCACTTTTCCCTCTGCCCCCAATGCGAAAAACTTCCCCGGACTCATCCCATACATAGAAAAAAAGAGATTCTACCGGTGCGATAGCGGTTAGAAATTCTCTGGTTTTATCCACGGTGTCCAGCAGCCGGACACCGCTGAGCAGTGCATCCATCAGGTTTCGATAGAGGCTGTTCAGTCGGGAAAGTTCACGGATGTTGTTCTGGTAAACCGGCATAAGAAAGAGCCCACAGTTCATTTCTTTCAAGCTCTCCATCAATGGATGCACCAGTTTTTCCCGGATAATGGAGCCATGCTGGGGGGCAATCATTCGGATTGGGAATTTTTCCATCTCTTTAATCCCATGGTTCAGGATTTCCCGGCTTGGCATGTAATGTTCGTGAAAAGGGCGAATTTGTTCCAGATAGGATTCATCTGCTGCAAAAAGTTGGAATTCGTCTGTGAATGCACCGAAAATGTCAGAGGAAAAGAGTATGCCGGATGCCTCGTCAAAGGTGCAGATACTGCCTGGGAAATGCAGGTAAGGGGTGAGTACGAATTGAAGCTGTCTACCTCCGGGCAATTCAAGCTTCCAGTCATGGTCTTCCGGGCGGTAAAAGGGCAATTTCCAGTCATAGTGTACGAGGAGTGCTTCGGTTCGCCAGTGACAGACGATGGTGCGGTCCGGGCGTGGAGCCTCCCGGTTCAGGAAATCAACAGCTCCGGTGATGTCGGGGTCCTGGTGGTGGCAAATGAGATACTTGATGGATTCAAGGGGGATATGTTCCTGGATTTTTTTCCGGGTTTCCGTCCAGGTAATTCGGGAGCCGGGGTCTACAAGTACAGAATCTTCTCCGTTTACCAGTAGATAGGAATGACACTGGAATTGATCATCGGGGATCTCATTTCCCACCCAGTATATATTTTCTGCAATTTTCACGGATTTTGATGGTTCCGATGTCATGGAGTATCTTCCTTTTCCTTTTTTCCTGGAAACAATATTTTTGGCAGCTGGGCCCCCGCTTCCCCCTGAATGAAGGTATCAAAAAGACTGACATTGGCCGGAGTATCCTTATTCACGCATACGGTACGTTTTCCCAGACTGTTGGCATAATTTACCAGTCCGGCTGCCGGATAAACAGTCCCGGAGGTGCCGATTACGATGAAAATATCGCATGTTTCTATAGCAGACTCAATCTTTTCCATGTCGCCGGGAAACAATGATTCGCCGAACCAGACAATGTGGGGGCGAAGGAGTCCGTTTTGCGGGCAATTGTGATGAGGCGGTAATTCCATGTCGGTGGATTCATCCCGGAAAACTTCTCCGCAGGCGGTGCAGCGGGTATGCATCAGGGATCCGTGCATTTCAACGACATTGACTGATCCGGCCCGGGTGTGCAGCCCGTCCACATTCTGAGTGACCAGGAGAAAATCCCCACCCCCCGCAGTCAGCCAGCCTTCCAGTTCTGAAACTGCCAGATGGCCGGCATTGGGCTGACAGGATAGGGCCTGCTTCCGCCGCTGGAGATAAAAATTCCACACCAGTACCGGGTCCCGGCGAAAGGCGATGGGGGAGGCCACTTCTTCGATTCGATGGTTTTCCCATAGTCCATTGGCACCGCGGAACGTCTGTATCCCGGATTCCGCTGAAATCCCTGCGCCAGTCATGACAACTACCTTCTTTTTCGGAGAATCGACAATCCACTTCATCTGTTTTCCCTCCACCGTACCCGGATACGGTATAATCTCCTTATGCTGGAATTGATTATAAAGCCCCGTTGTATTCATTGCAAGTCACAGAAGGATATCCGCTTCGGACTGTGCCCGGACTGTCTGAACGCAGTGCAACAGTATTCAGCTTCGTCCCGGTGTCGAAACTGCGGACTGATAATCCGAGGGGAGGGCAGCATATGCCAGCGTTGTCTCGAGGGAAGAGACATCTTTGATCAGGCTTTTTTTCTGTTCCCTTACGAAAAAGAGGGACGGACCCTGATTCATCACATCAAATTTCGGGATCGGCTGGAATGGCTGAACATACTGAACGACCGGTGTTGGAAAACTGGTGTGCAGACGCGGTGGCATGGATCCCTTCTTCCCTGCATACCCGGTGGATTCGCGGCTACAATGTTTCCAGAAAACTGGCGAACAAGGTGGCAAAAACATTGGATATCCCCTGTCTTCCGCTATTGAAGAGGGCAAAGCCCTTCAAGCGCCGTTTGTCTGCTACGCGCACTCCCGGAGAGCGAAAGCAGGTGATCCGGCAGTTTTTGAAAGGCCCGGAAACCGTCCCGGAAGGGATTTCCCACATTTTGATTGTGGACGACGTGTTTACCACCGGTGCCACGGTCAATCGTGCTGCGAAATTGTTGAAACAGGCAGGCGGCGTAGCGAAGGTTTCTGTGTTTACCCTAGCAAGGGTTTGTAAGTAGCTGGTTTCGTGTGCTACAGTCTGGCGATGGGAGAGAAACTGAATGGATAGACAGGACATGGACAGACTGAACCGGTTGGGGTGGCGGCGGTATCAACTTGTCATGCAGCCCAATCTGGAGAAAAATGCACATGTCGGGCGGGTGACTGCTGAAAGCAAGCGATATTATTTTCTGTCTGATGGACATAATGAATACCTTGCCGAAGTCTCCGGAAAATTACTTCATAGAACGGCGGGGCTGGAAGATTTCCCCGCGGTGGGGGACTGGGTGCTGTTCCAGACACCGGAATCCAGGGATCGGGCAGCCATCCATCGGATTCTACCCCGCCACACTACATTGAAACGGCGGGCAGTCCGTTCCACAGAGGAGTCTCAGGTCATCGGGGCAAACCTGGATACTGTTTTCATTGTCCATTCGGTTGACGAAAACTTCACATCCGGCAAACTGGAACGCTTTCTTGCCATTGTTCATGAGAGCGGTGCTGTTCCGGTTGTCGTGCTTTCCAAGGTAGACCTGATGCTGGAAAACCGGGAAGCGGTATACCGGGAAGTGCTGGCAATGGCTTCCGGTGTGTCCATCGTGATGCTGAGCGCCATAACCGGTGAGGGAGTGGACGGCTTGCTCCAGCATCTCGAGCCAGGTTCGACCGGTTGCCTCATTGGTCCGTCCGGTGCCGGTAAATCTACGCTGTTAAATTTTCTTGCCGGAAGCGAAGTGGCACGGACTGCCAATGTCCGGGAGTTTGATATGAAAGGGCGCCATACCACCACAAAGCGGGAGCTCTTTGTGCTGAAAAATGGACAGATTCTCATAGATACTCCGGGGATTCGGGAGGTGGGGCTGGTGGTGGGAGAAGATGCCCTGGCTTCGGTCTTTCCGAATGTGGTCGCAATCGCGGAACATTGCCGGTTTCGGAACTGTACACATACCCGCGAGCCGGGTTGCGCCGTGCTGGCCGCAATCTCATCCGGTGAGCTGGATGCGGACAGGGTCGCCCGGTACCTGAAATTGAAGTCCGAGGTGACGGATCGGAAAGACGGCATATCTGTAGACAAAAGAATCGCAAAAAAACGCCATGCCCGTCGAATACACAAAACATTCAGAAAATCCTCCGGAAAGGATGCCGAGTAGGAGTAGGGGTAGGAGTAGGGGTAAGAACTGAAAAATAAGGGAATTGATTATTGTCTTTCCTTCTCAATACATCAAGCATCTTCTTCCCTCTGACCTTTG
>CBEUWV010000066.1:0-8689 GCA_965546895.1 uncultured bacterium | reverse complement strand
ATTCCCGATACGGCAAAAGAAAAGCCTATGGAAGCAGAAGTGATTGCGGTTGGGCCGGGAAAAGACAAAGAACACCCTATGACTTTAAAACCGGGTGAAGTTGTTTTGATCGGAAAGTATGCCGGAACCGAAGTCAAAATCAATGACGAAGAACATCTGATCCTGCGCGAAGAAGAAGTTCTCGCCGTTTTAGAAAAGTAACTGAGAAGAGAAGGAGTTGAAAAATGGCAAAAAAGATTTCTTTCAGCGATGAAGCCCGCCAGAACATTCTGAAGGGCGTGGAGCAACTTGCAGATGCAGTACAGGCGACACTGGGGCCCCGGGGCCGTAATGTCCTGATTGAGAAGAAATTCGGGTCTCCCCTCAGCACCAAAGACGGTGTGACTGTGGCGAAAGAGATTGATCTCAAGAATCCTGAAGAAAATATCGGTGCACAACTGGTTAAGGAAGTCGCTTCAAAAACTTCCGATACTGCGGGAGATGGTACTACCACAGCAACAGTTCTCGCCCGGAATATTTACAAAGAAGGCATCAAGGCTATCGTGGCCGGCGCCAACCCAATGGACCTCAAAAGAGGTGTGGACAGTGCTGTGAAAACCGTTCTGGACGGCCTTGTTAAACTGGCTCAACCGGTAAAAGGTGATGAAATTGCCAAGGTCGGCGCGATTTCAGCCAACAACGACATGGAAATCGGCAAGATTATTGCCGACGCAATGGACAAGGTTGGAAAAGACGGCGTTATTACCGTGGAAGAAGCCAAGGGCTTTGAAACCACTCTGGACGTAGTGGAGGGTATGCAATTCGATCGCGGATACCTTTCCCCTTATTTTGTGACAGACGCGGAAAGAATGGAAGTGGTCTTTGAAAATCCCTACATACTCATCCACGAAAAGAAATTGAGCAACATGAAGGACCTTCTCCCGATTCTGGAACAGGTGAACAAGACTGGTCGTGCCCTCCTGATAATCGCAGAAGATATTGAAGGTGAAGCTCTGGCAACCCTGGTTGTGAACAAACTCCGCGGCGTATTGAACATTGCCGCAGTCAAAGCACCTGGATTTGGCGACCGTCGGAAAGCCATGCTGGAAGACATTGCAATCCTCACCGGTGGAAAGGCCATTTCTGAAGACCTTGGTATCAAACTGGAAAACATTACCCTTGAATTCCTGGGCTCTGCCAAGAAAGTCACCATCGACAAAGAAAATACCACCATTGTGGAAGGTGCCGGTACTACTGACGACATCAAGGCCCGTGTTGCGCAGATCAAAGCTCAGATCGAAAATACTTCATCTGATTATGACAGGGAAAAACTTCAGGAAAGACTGGCTAAGCTCGTGGGCGGTGTGGCTGTCATTAAGGTTGGCGCAGCTACTGAAACTGAGCTCAAAGAAAAGAAAGCCCGGGTGGAAGACGCCATGCACGCTACCAAAGCCGCAGTGGAAGAAGGGATTGTACCAGGTGGCGGCGTTGCGCTGATTCGTCAACTTGGTCTCCTGGACGACATTAAACTGGATGGTGACCAGAAGCTTGGCGCTGACATCATTCGCAAAGCGCTGGTTGCACCACTTAAAGCCATTGCTGACAACGCAGGCCAGGAAGGTTCTGTTGTGGTTCGGGAAGTACTGTCCCGCAAAGGCTCCGAAGGATACAACGCTTCTACAGACGTCTACGAAAACCTGCTGACGGCAGGCGTAATCGACCCCGTTAAGGTCACGAAGAACGCACTTCAAAATGCAGCGTCCGTAGCCGGGGTTATGCTGACAACCCAAGCCGTAATCACTGAGATTCCGGAAGAAAAGCCAGCCGCTCCTGCAGCTCCGGACATGGGCGGAATGGGAATGTACTAGTTCCAATTTGTACAATCGATTTCAAGGACCCGCCTTTCGGCGGGTCCTTTTTTTTATGCCCTGTTTCAACCTGTTCTATTTCTCAGGTTCTGTCATTGAAAACGGATCTAACAGTTTTCCAACCTGTTTTTCCGGAATGATTGCCTGCTCCTCCACAACCTGTCGTACTGTTTTTCCACTTTTCCATGCCTCTTGCGCAATCTTTGCCGCCCTGTCATAACCGATTTCAGGAACCAGAGCCGTGCACATGGCCAGACTTTGTTCCACAAAGCTGCGGCAACGCTCTTCGTCCGCGGCAATATTCCGTACACATTTTTCCGTAAACACTGCACACCCATTGGCCAGCAATTGAAGAGATTGAAGGGTATTGTAGAGGATCATCGGCATCATTACATTGAGCTCAAAGTTTCCAGACAGTCCACCGATAGTCACAGCCGCGTCGTTTCCGATAACCTGGGCCGCCACCTGAACCAGTGACTCGGCGATAACCGGATTTACCTTTCCCGGCATAATTGATGAACCCGGCTGCAGTTCAGGAATCGAAATCTCCCCGATCCCGCATCTTGGGCCACTTCCCAGCCATCGTAAATCATTGCCAATCTTTATCAGTGATACTGCAAGACTCTTCAATGCTCCGCTGAATTCAACCACCGCGTCGCGGCTACCCTGCGCCGCAAAATGATTGCTCGCTTCTACAAATGAATGTCCCGTGAGAACGGAAATCCTTTCCGCCATCATCACGCCAAAGCTGGGATGTGTATTGATGCCAGTTCCAACCGCCGTGCCGCCAATCGCAAGTTCGGATAAACGGGGATAGCCGGCTTTAATTCTTTCAATTCCATCCAGCACCATGGATTCATATCCGGAAAACTCCTGACCCAGACGAATCGGTGTTGCATCCTGAAGGTGGGTTCGTCCGATTTTTACAATTCCTTTAAACTCCGCAGCCTTATCTCCGAGAGCGTCCGCAAGCTCTCTCAATCGGGGTATAAGAACTTCCTCGGATTCCTGAAGCAAAAGCACATGAATAGCCGTTGGAATTACATCATTGCTCGATTGGCCTTTGTTCACATGATCATTGGGATGAACTGGCCTCTTCTGTCCCAGGCTGCCGCCCATAAGCTCACTCGCGCGGTTCGCAATAACCTCATTCATGTTCATGTTCGTAGAAGTTCCGGAACCAGTTTGAAAGATGTCCACAACAAACTCGCTATCCATTTTCCCATTGATAACTTCATCCGAGGCAGCAAAAATTGCTTCGGCAATCTCGCGGTCAAGGAGTCCAAGTTTGAAATTCACTTCAGCAGCAGCCCTTTTTACCTTTCCAAGAACACGGATAAACTCTATCGGCATCATAATCCCGCTTATGGGGAAATTTTCCATTGCACGAACAGTTTGTGCCCCGTAATAAGCTGATTTTGGAACCTTAACTTCCCCCATTGAGTCCTTTTCTATTCTGTGTACACCGTCCATGGGGCCTCCTTTTATGTTGCTGTCTGTACTCAGTTTACAACACACAAGGGGAAACCAGCAAAAATTCCCTCCTGAAGTCTTCATAGAATTCCAGATAAGTCACTGACTTCACTTTATTTCACCTTCATCAAAAGATTAGCTTGACCAAAGTATTTTTAATCGCATAAAATGCACCTTGCGTTTTGCGCATGGAGACCGAAAGGAGGTTTTATGCTATCCGATTTATTGTTCGGATCAAATGACCGTGTAAATGTAGCATTGCAACGTGAATACTCTAACCGATAGCCTTGATTGACAGAAAAAAGGGAGGATGAATTGAAAGCTTTAGGTACCCACATTTTAGTGGAATTTTATAACGCAAACCCCACCACACTGAACCAACCTGACAAAATCGGCGATTTGATGAACCAGGCGGCAGAACTGGCCGGTGCAACCATTGTGTCCAGTAACTTTCACCACTTCAGTCCCCATGGTGTTTCAGGTGTGGTGATTATCGCAGAATCCCACCTCACAATTCACACCTGGCCGGAATACGGCTACGCTGCCGTAGATATCTTCACCTGCGGCGATACAGTAGATCCCTGGATCGCATTCGATTTCCTGAAAAAGGAACTGGATTGTGAACACCATTCCACCATGGAATTAAGAAGAGGCCAGGTCCAGGTTGTAAACCAGAATCTTAAAGAAATCCATCATAAACCCATAACTGCCTGATTTATCAGGCTTTTCATTTATAGGAGCTGGTACATGGGCATCTGGGCAACAGAAAATCAGACAGACCATCTGCAAATTTCCTTCCATGTAAAGACCATTCTCGGTCATGGTGAAAGTGAATTTCAGAAATGTGATATATATGACACATTCGATTTTGGACGCCTTATGATGCTGGACAACATGGTCATGCTCACGGAGCGTGATGAATTTTTTTACCATGAAATGATCGCCCATGTGCCCCTCAATGTTCACCCCGATCCAAAACGTGTTCTTGTTATTGGCGGGGGGGACGGCGGAACCATCCGTGAAATCGGCCGGTACCCCGGCATAAAAGACATCACCATTGTAGAAATTGATAAAATGGTGGTAGACATGTCAAAAAAACACTTGCCCTTCGTTGCCTGCGGATTTGATGATCCCAGGGTCACACTACACATCGCGGACGGGATTTCTTATATTCAGGAACAAAAAAACACCTGGGACGTGATCATAATTGACTCCACCGATCCAGTTTCGTTTGCCGAAGGGCTTTTTCACACGGATTTCTATTCTTCTGTCCGGAATGCTCTTACCGACAAGGGAATTCTTGTTGCCCAGACCGAATGCCCCCTCCTAAGGGAAGATCTCATCCGGGATATATTCAGTTCACTGGATCAGGTCTTTCCGGTCAAGCGAATGTATCTAAGCCCTGTCCCAACATACCCCACCGGTCTCTGGTCCTTCGGGTTTGCATCCAAGGGACCTGACCCCTTACGGGACTTCAAGCCGGAACGGGCCGAGGCATTGTCCGGTCAATTGAAATACTACACTGCCGATATCCACAAAACCGCATTTACAATTCCGCCCTTTATTCAGGAACTCTTACCGTAGGGAGCAGAATACCCGGAGCAGGAAAATCAGGGAGGTTCATCTTCTTATCTATGTCTTTTCTGAGCTTAAACTTGGACTCAACCTTAAACTTTCCTTCCCGATTTCTTACACAAGCGCCAGTTTGAAAACCTCGTCCACCTTCTTTACATAGTGGAGCTTCAGGCCCGTTAGATATTCCGGTTCAATTTCCTCAATGTTCTTCTGGTTTTGCTTCGATACCACAATTTCCTGGATTCCGGCACGTTTCGCCGCAAGAAGTTTTTCCTTCAACCCCCCTACGGGAAGTACATCGCCACGCAGGGTAATTTCACCGGTCATCGCCAGGGCGGCATTCACCGGCCGGTTGCTCATTGCGGAAAACAGTGCAGTTGCCAGGGTTATTCCAGCAGAAGGCCCGTCTTTCGGAATTGCGCCTTCCGGAACATGAATATGAATATTTCGTTCATCAAACGGAAAATCCAGGAGCTTATATTTTGCGGCGTTGGAACGGATATAGCTGAGGGCTGCCTGTGCGGACTCCTTCATCACATCCCCCAGTTGTCCAGTCAAAATCAATTGCCCTTTCCCCGACATAATTGAAGTCTCAATGAACAGAATATCCCCCCCAACTGGTGTCCAGGCCAGTCCGGTAGCAACGCCAACGCGATTCTGCTTCAACCTTGTGTCTTCGGTAATTTTCTCAACACCAAGGTATTCGTGTACGTCTTTTGGCCCGATTGTGTAAATAATTTCCGGGTTATCCTGTTGTTCTTCCTCCACCATTTTGAAAACCACTTTTCGAATCAGCTTACCGATTTCCCTTTCCACGTTTCGAAGGCCCGCCTCTCTTGTATAGCCTTGAATAATCCTTCGAATGGCCTTTACTGAGATCTTGACACGTTTCCTATCCATCCCTGCCGCCTTCAACTGACGCGGGATAATATGTCGTCGACAAATCTCCACCTTCTCTTCCATGGTATAGCCCGGAAGTTCAATTATTTCCATTCTGTCACGGAATGCCGGTTGAATCGGGCCCAGTTGATTGGCTGTCGTAATGAACATGACACCCGAAAGATCAAAAGGAACACCAAGGTAGTGGTCCCGGAATGAGTTGTTCTGTTCCGGGTCCAGCACCTCCAGAAGTGCCGAGGAAGGGTCTCCGCGAAAATCCGCGCCAATTTTGTCAACCTCGTCCATCATGAAAACCGGATTCATAGAGCCACCCTGTTTTATACCCTGGATGATGCGTCCGGGCATTGCCCCGACATATGTCCGTCGATGCCCTCGAACCTCAGCCTCATCTTTTATTCCCCCAATTGAAAGGCGAATGAATTTTCGATCAAGGGCCCGGGCAATGGAACGGCCCAGAGACGTTTTTCCCACTCCGGGAGGTCCTACAAAGCAGAGAATCGGGCCTTTCATTTCCGGATTTATCTTTCGTACGGCAAGATATTCGAGGATTCTCTCTTTGATCGGTTTCAACCCGTAATGGTCTTCATTGAGAATTTTCCTCGCTTTGCTGATGTCCAGATTGTCTTTCGTCATCACACCCCACGGTAGCTCGATCATCCAATCCAGATAGGTCCTTACCACTGAAGCCTCTGCTGAGTCCCCATGCATCCTGGAAAGACGTTTCAGCTGCCGATCTACTTCTTTTTCAGCCTCTTCCGCCAATGGAATGCTCTTCAATTTCTCCCGGTAATCTGCTATCTCCTGTTCCAGATCATCACTCTCACCCAATTCCTGCATTATGGCCTTCAACTGTTGTCGTAGAAAATATTCCCGCTGTGATTTGTCGATTTCATCCCGGGCTTCCAGGTTAATCTCTTTCTGGATTTCAAGAAGTGTAACTTCCCTGACCAGGTGTTCGTTGACACGTTTCAACCGTTTCAGGGGGTCCGTTACCTCCAGTAATTCCTGAGCCTCCGGAACCTTCAGCGTCAGGTGATTTGCCACAAAATCAGCCAATTTGCCCGGTTCTTCAATACTTGCAATAATTGACATCACCTCAGGTGGAATTGCTTTTCCGAGCCCGGCTGCCTTTTCCAGCTGTTGGACCACATTTGCTATAAGCGCTTCGAGCTTTACCCCGGGTTCAACCGGTGGATCCAGTAGCTTTTGAACAACTGCTTTGTAAAAAGGTTTCCCATCATTCATGCTTTTGATTCGCGCCCGATGTAATCCCTGAACAAGGAGCCGCAATGTTCCGTCCGGCATTTTCAGCATTTTTATAATTACAGCGACGGTTCCAACTGCAAACATATCATCTGCTTTTGCCTCATCCACATCAGCGTTTCTTTGCGTTGTCAGCAAAAGGAAGCGATTGGTCGCCAACGCCTCATTAACCGCCTCAACCGAACCTGTCCGCCCCACAGAAAGCGGGATAACAAAAAATGGGAATACAACAAGGTCCCTGAGCGGCAGAACCGGTAAAATGTCCGGTGTTTTGATTTCAAACTTCTCCGCATTCTCCTGCAGATTATTCATATTGTCCTTCCTCTTTCACGTGTATGTTCTGTTTCTTCTCAAATTCAACTTCTTCTGATTCAATGACATTAACCGGAACAGAAACAGGGGCTCCTCTTCTTTCTGTCCGAAGTTTCAGGCGAATGGTTAAAATTCCGTCCTTAAGTTCACCCCCGGCGTTTGAAAAATCCAGGGGTCGTTGAATGTAAATCTTTCGTTTGAATGTACCGAAATTCCGCTCCAGGCATACAAAGTTCCGTTTCATCTCATATTTCGGTGCCTCTTTTCTCCCGGCAATAATGAGAAAGCCATGATTGAACTGAACCTTCAGATTTTCCGGATCCACGCCTGGGACATCCATAACAACCACAATATACCCTTCTTTTTCATATATATCCAGTGGCGGGACCGGATTGGTGTATGAAGCCACGGAAACAGGGTCTGCATTCCGTGTACGTTCCACCAGATCTTTCATTTCCAGTTCAATCTTACGGATTTCAGCAAAAAAGTCCGGTAGAAAAATCATTTTTTCCTTCTCCGTACCAGGCTCTGTAGCTCCTGCATAAACTCATCTACATCCTTGAATTCCCTGTAAACGGAAGCAAACCGGACGTAGGCAACCGAATCCAGCGTTTTCAGTCTCTCCATTACAATTTCCCCGATGTCAACCGATGGGATTTCCCGTTCAATAACCTCATACAGCCTGCCAATAATATCATCGACTACGGCTTCAATTTTGTCAATCTGAACCGGGCGTTTTTCGCAGGCTCTCAAAATGCCGCCAAGAAGTTTCTGCCTGTCGAATTCCTCTCTGCGTCCATCTTTCTTGATTACCAGATAGGGCATCTCCTCAATGCGTTCATAGGTTGTAAACCGCCGATGGCACTCGAGGCATTCCCGGCGCCTTCGAATCATCCGGCCATCATTGACCTCTCTCGAATCCACCACCTTATCTTTGTTCTCTTTACAAAATGGACACTGCATGGATTCATTATACGGTTTGCAGAAAGAAAAGCAAGCCTGCGTTCCCGGGCCAAAGGCCCGGCGTGTTCCGAACGGAGAAGAGAGTGATGCGTGATGGGTGATGAGTGACAAAAATGGCAGAGAATGGCTATTTCATCCCGGCTGAATGAAGCAAGAAGTGGGAAAAAAGAAGGAGGGGGGAGGACAAGCTCTTTCTTGTCTCTGTCATTCAACATTCAAAATTTTGGGCATTCCGCCTTCGGCTTAGTGCGAGTTCGGGTAAAAAAGACTGACAGAAAAGAGTGGGCGTAAGCGAAAGCGGGTACAGGGCACCTATTCTCAAATCTCTTGCCATGGAATAAAGCTGATATTCATCA
>CBEUWV010000065.1:0-8697 GCA_965546895.1 uncultured bacterium | reverse complement strand
TGGAAAAGGGCCTTCGTTTCGCCATCCGTGAAGGTGGACGGACCGTTGGTGCCGGCACCGTGACAGAGATCATTGAGTAAGAGGGGAATATGCGGGAAATAATCAGCCTTCAATGTACCGAGTGTAAGCGTAAGAACTATACGACGACGAAAAACAAGCGAACAATGACAGGAAAGCTGGAATTGAAGAAGTTCTGCAGCGCGTGTAGCAAACATACGCCGCACAAGGAGAGTAAGGTCTAATATTTTGAAATAGAGCTTGGTAGGCCAGTAGCTCTAATTGGTAGAGCGCCGGACTCCAAATCCGATGGTTGGGGGTTCGAGTCCCTCCTGGCCTGCCAGTTTTTTTGGAGATGAAATGGGAAAGATTACAACATTTGTTAAAGACTCCTGGGGAGAATTGAGACGAGTAACCTGGCCGACAAAGGACGATGTGATATCTACAACGATAGCCGTCCTCGCGCTAACGGTCATTTTTTCGTTTTTCATTTATATTTCAGACAAAGTGCTCTCCGTCGCCGTTGAATGGGTGTATCGGATAGCAGGCAGTTAAAGCCAATGGCAGGAGTTATCTGATGGCATTACGCTGGTATATTGTCCACACGTATTCTGGATTTGAAAATAAGGTTCAGGAAAGTCTGCTGAAGCGGGTGGAAACCTATGGCTACAGTGACCGGATCACCGATGTGATGATCCCTACTGAACAAATACTGGAAGTCAAAAACGGAAAGCGTGTGGAAACAACAAAGAAATTCTTTCCCGGTTATATCCTGGTTCAGATGGAGATGGATGACCATCTCTGGCATTTTGTTCGGAACACTCCCAAGGTTACAGGTTTTGTCGGTGGGAAAAATCCGACACCTTTGACCGATGAGGATGTGGATAATATTCTGAGCCAGGTGAAAACGGCAAAAGAGAAACCGAAGCCTGAGATTACATTTGCCACAGATGACAAAGTGAGGATCATTGAAGGCCCCTTTAAGACCTTTATCGGGTCTGTTGAGGAAGTCAATGAAGATAAGGCTACTGTCCGGGTTATGGTGACGATCTTCGGACGTTCAACCCCGGTGGAACTCGGTTTCCTGCAGGTTGAGAAAATTTAAAGAGGTGAGGTTTACCCTATGGCAAAGAAAGTTTTAGCATTGATTAAATTGCAGTTGGATGCCGGCAAGGCGACTCCGGCCCCTCCGGTGGGTCCGGCTCTTGGCCAGCATGGCGCCAACATCATGGAGTTCTGCAAGGCGTTCAACGCCAGAACTCAGAATCAGATGGGGATGGTGATTCCGGTTGTGATCACGGTTTATGGAGACCGTTCTTTTTCGTTCATTACCAAAACGCCGCCGGTAGCCAACCTGATCATGAAGGAAATCCGAATCACCAGTGGATCTGCAGAGCCCAATAAACAGAAAGTTGGCAAATTGACAAAGGCACAGGTAAGGTCCATTGCCGAGACCAAGATGCCGGACCTGAATACCACAGATGTGGAAGCGGCGATGCGTATCGTTGAAGGAACGGCCCGCTCCATGGGTGTGACGGTCGAAAGAGCTTAGGATTTGATTTTGACCTGACCACGGGTCATTTAAAAGAATGTGGTAGAAGAAATTCGGGAGGTGCTATGGCTAAGCGTAGTAAAAAGTATCGCGCGGCGCATGAAAAAGTCGTAGCCAACAAAGAATATCCTCTTGGCGAGGCTATCAAACTGGCAAAGGAAGTTGCCTATGCCGGATTTGATGAGACCTTTGAAATCGCCATGTGTCTTGGAGTGGATCCAAAGTATGCAGATCAGATGATCAGAGGAACCCTGGTATTGCCCCACGGAACTGGTAAGTCGGTCAAAGTGGCGGTCATTGCTTCCGGTGAAAAGCAGAAGGAAGCGGAAACTGCCGGCGCAGACGCGGTCGGTGGTGAAGAGATGATTGAAAAGATTCAGGGCGGTTGGCTGGACTTTGACGCGTTGATTTCGACGCCTGACATGATGCGTCATGTCGGGAAACTCGGACGTGTATTGGGTCCCCGAGGGTTGATGCCCAATCCCAAGACGGGTACCGTAACGTTTGATGTTGAAAACGCGGTAAAGGAAGTTAAAGCGGGTCGTATTGAGTACAAAGTGGATAAAACCGGTATCGTACACAACGCGGTGGGAAGAAAATCCTTTGATGAGAGTCAGCTTATGGCTAACGCGACAGCGTACATTCAGACAATTGTCAAAGCGAAACCTGCCACTTCGAAGGGACGGTACGTTAAATCGGTGTATATTTCCACCACCATGGGCCCGGGGATCAAAGTTGATCCCGGTTCAGTTGAGTAAGGGGTGGACGGATGCTGAAAAAAGATAAAATCACACTTGTAGATGGTCTGAGAGATGAACTGAAGGACGTGAAATGTTTCTATATGTTTCAGTTCAGCGGAATCTCGGTGCCTGAAGACAATGCGCTGCGAATGAAAATTCGCGAGACCGGCTCCACCTATCGTGTTGTGAAAAACCGCTTACTGGCGAAAGCCACCGAGGGGACAGCATTGGAGCCACTTGCAAGCGGTCTGAAGCACACCACAGTTGTGGCCTATTCCAAAGAAGACCCTGTAGAGTTGGCAAAAGTGTTGGCAGATTTCGGGAAGGGACGGAAGGAGTATTCTTTCAAAGGCGGTATCCTGGAAGACCAGGTTCTTACCGAAAATGAATTCAAGGAAGTGGCCACACTGCCTTCCAAGGAAGAGCTTATCGCAAAATTGCTCTACCTGCTCCAGTATCCGATTCAGGGACTGGTAACTGCTTTGGAAGGAATTTACAGGCAGCTGCCTGTTGTATTGAAACAAGTTGCTGATAAAGAAAACTAATTTTTGAATAACGGAGGATAAAGATGGCAAAATTGACAAATGAAGACATTATCACTCACATCAAGGAAATGACCGTCCTTGACCTGAATACCCTGGTAAAGGCACTGGAAGAAGAATTTGGTGTCAGCGCAGCGGCAGCTGCAGTAGCCGCCCCGGCGGCAGGTGGTGCAGCAGTTGCGGAAGCAGAAGAGCAGACTGAATTCAATGTTGTTCTCAAGGCAATTGGCGCAAAGAAAATTGAAGTGATTAAGGCGGTTCGCAAGCTCACAAGCCTGGGCCTGAAAGAAGCAAAGGAACTGGTGGACGGCGCTCCGAACCCGGTGAAAGAAGGCGTTTCCAAGGATGAAGCTGAAGAAGCTAAGAAAGCCCTGGAAGAAGCTGGCGCAGAGGTTGAAGTTAAGTAATTGTGATTCCAATGCAAATAGAGAGGGCCTTTGAGCCCTCTTCATTTTTTATTTGGTTCAGGGGGAATTGTGCACATTCCCCCTTGTTGTGCTTTGGTGAATTACAAAGACAGGATATCACAATGAATGGCGTAATATCAAGTGTCAGGAGCAAAATATGGATGTGATGACTTCAAATATTTATCGTAAGCGGGTTGATTTCTCGAAAATCAAAACGTACCTTCCGATCCCGAATCTCATCGATATCCAGCGAGCGTCATATGATGATTTTCTTCAGATGCGTGAACTCCCGAAGGACCGGAAAGATACCGGTCTCCAGGCGGCGTTCAAAAGCGTATTTAACATTGAGGATTATCGGGGACTGGCAAAGCTGGAGTTTGTTGAGTATTCCGTTGGAGATTGGGAGTGTAAGTGTGGACACCTGAAAGGGATTGAACATAACCGGATCCAGTGCACGCAGTGCGGTGCTTCCGTGTATGTTGAAGATACAACAGATTCTTATGCAAGTTGCGGGAAGTGCGGATACCGGAATGAAAATACCGTGGACATCTGCCCCATCTGTGAAGCACCGGTGAGCCTGAAGGCTGCATACTCAATGGAAGAATGTGAAGAACGCGGAATGACATATGCTGTTCCAATGAAGGTCAGATTCCGCCTGACCATATTTGAAGAACCTGACACTGCCGGAAATCGAGCCATCCGGGATATCAAAGAACAGGAACTCTATTTCGGTGATATCCCCGTCATGACAGAGCGGGGAACTTTCATCTTCAACGGAACTGAACGGGTGGTCGTAAACCAGTTGAACCGTTCCCCCGGGGTATTTTACAAGTATGCCAGTGATAAGCGAACTTATTCGCTGCAACTGATCCCCTACCGGGGAGCCTGGGTAGAGTTCGAGTACGATACTAAGAAGAGGATATTGTACATTCGGATTGATCGTAAGCGGAAGTTCAATGCCGGAATTTTTCTAAAATGCTTTGGCTTTCTGGACGATAAATTTTCAGACGATGCTTCGTTTCTCCGTGAATACTACAATGTACATAGCACCACACTGGGAGAAAACAACAAGATTTTCCTATCTCCTTCATCCTGTTTAATTGGTAAGAAGGTGGGGATGGATCTGGAAGATGAAGAAGGGAAAAGACTCCTTTCTGAAGGCAATAAATTCAAAAAATCAACATTGAGACGCGTTGGTGAAGGCAGCCAGGTGTGTTTTGAGTTGGAAGAATTTGACTTGATCCGGAATCTGGAGCCCATTCTGGATGCAAACGGAGAACTCCTGTTGGAAGCAAATCAGGACCTGACCTCTGAGATTGTGGAACACCTCCGTGAATCCGGCATTACTACTTTAAATACAATTCTTCCGGAAGATGACGAAGTGGGCAGCATGCTCAGCAATTCCCTCCAGAAGGACGGTGTGGACAACCCGGAAGACGCGCTGATTGAACTATACCGGAAACTGCGTCCCGGTGACCCCCCTACGCCGGAAAGCGCCCAGAAATTATTTGTAAGCCTGTGCTTTGACGGGGATCGTTATGATTTTTCCCGTGTCGGTCGCTTGAAGTTCAATACAAAGCTGGGAACAAAGACAGACCTGAATGAACGGACACTGTCAGTAGATGATTTCATCGTGGCAATTCGCTACTTTTTCAAATTGCAGGCCAATATCGGATCAACGGATGACATTGACCATCTCTCCAACCGCCGTGTTCGTTCGGTAGGGGAATTATTGGAAAACCAGTTTCGTGTGGGCCTGGTGAGAATCCAGAAGGCGATTCGGGAAAAAATGTCTGTGTATGACAATATTGATCAGTTGATGCCACAGGAACTGATTAACGCGAAACCGGTGATGGCAATTATTCGGGAGTTTTTCGGTTCCAGCCAGCTGTCCCAGTTCATGGATCAAACGAATATTCTTTCTGAGATCACTCATAAGCGTCGCCTGTCCTCTCTGGGACCGGGCGGATTGAGCCGGGAAAGGGCGGGTTTTGAAGTTCGTGATGTTCACCCCTCCCATTATGGCCGAATCTGTCCCATTGAAACCCCGGAGGGGCCCAATATCGGTCTCATTGCTTCATTGTCTGTTTACGCAAAGGTCAACGAATATGGATTTATGGAGACCCCATATAAGAAAGTGGAGAATGGCCGCATTCTGGACCACGTTAAAATCGTCTATGCCGGCGATTCCAAATCTTTTAAAGTCGGTGACATCTGTCTGAAAGGTGAATTTGAGGCGGAAAACAGGAAGTTGAAAAAGGCAAAAAAGAATCTGATGGCTGGAGAAGCCTTCGCATTCTACCTGTCGGCGTGGGAAGAAGACAAATACACCATTGCTCAGGCCAATGCTTCCCGAGATGAGAATAACAATATTATCAGTGAACAGGTAAATGCCAGGGTTTCCGGTGAATTTAAGCTGGTGCCACGAAATGATGTGGAGTTTATCGATGTATCACCGAAAGAAATTGTCTCAGTGGCCGCATCACTGATTCCTTTCCTGGAGCATGATGATGCCAACCGCGCACTGATGGGCTCGAACATGCAGCGCCAGGCGGTTCCGTTGATGCGAACAGACGCCCCCGTTGTGGGTACGGGAATGGAACATATTGTGGCCAAAGACTCGGGGTTGACTGTAGTGGCCAAACGTTCCGGCTGGGTGGATGCGGTGGATGGAAGCCGTGTGGTGATTCGCGTGGACCGGGACCCGGGTCACGAAGATGAAATTGGCGTTGATATTTACCAGCTGACAAAATTTAAACGATCCAACCAGGACACCTGTTTCAATCAGAAGCCCCTGGTGAAGAAGGGCGATTACGTTCAGAAGGGCCAGATAATAGCCGACGGCCCTTCAACGGAAAAGGGTGAATTGGCATTGGGACGAAATGTGATGGTTGCTTTTGTTCCCTGGCGGGGATACAACTACGAAGATGCAATTCTGATCAGCCAGAAAATTGTCAAGGAAGATACTTTCACCTCTATCCATATTGAAGAGCTGAATGTGGAATCCCGGGACACCAAACTTGGACCGGAAGAGATTACCCGTGATATTCCCAATGTCAGTGATGAATTTTTGAGAGACCTGGACGATAGCGGTATTATCCGCATCGGTGCAACTGTAAAGCCGGGAGATGTCCTGGTGGGGAAAGTCACTCCCAAAGGTGAAACCACATTGACACCGGAAGAGAAACTCCTGAAGGCAATCTTTGGCGCTAAAGCGGAAGAAGTGAAAGATGCGTCCCTGAGAACACCTCCTGGAATGGAAGGCACCGTTGTGGATGTCAAGATTTTCTCCAGAAAGGGCGTGGAAAAGGATTCCAGGTCCCGTTCAATTGAGCAGGAGCATGTCGAAAAGTTGGAAAAGAGCCTGATGGACGAAGAACGCATTATCCGCATGCAGACCAAGGCCAAGCTTCAAAACCTTCTGAAAAACCGGAAAGTCAAGGGTCACCTTGTGAACGAGAAGGGAGATGTATTGGCCAAGTCCGGAACAAAGATCAATTCGGCACTGCTGGACAAGCTTGGGATAAAAGATATTGCTTTGATGAAAACCGGGGTTAAGAAGGTGGACGAAGAAATCCAGTCCATTGTAGAAAAAACCAACCGGAAAATTACCATCGAACGTCAGGCCTTCGACAAACAGGTCGAAAAACTGAAAAAGGGAGATGAACTTCCAGCCGGTGTCATTAAGATGGTCAAAGTTTATATTGCCGTTAAGAGAAAACTTTCAGAGGGTGACAAGATGGCAGGGCGTCATGGTAACAAGGGCGTTGTATCCCGAATTTTGCCGGAAGAGGATATGCCCTACCTGCCGGATGGAACCCCTGTAGATATTGTGTTGAACCCGCTGGGCGTACCTTCGAGAATGAACGTGGGTCAGATCCTTGAAACCCACCTGGGATGGGCCGCGAAGGAGTTGGGCATTCATTTTTCTACACCGGTATTTGACGGGGCGAATGCCACCGACATTAAATCCTATCTTCGACAGGCGGGTTTACCCGAGTCAGGCCAGAGTTTTCTGTATGATGGAATGACAGGGGAACGTTTTGAACAGCCGGTCACCGTCGGGCAGATTTACATGTTGAAGCTGCATCACCTGGTGGATAATAAGATCCACGCCCGTTCCATAGGTCCATACTCACTGATTACTCAGCAACCCCTCGGCGGGAAAGCTCAATTCGGTGGCCAGCGATTTGGAGAGATGGAAGTGTGGGCGCTGGAAGCCTATGGGGCGGCTTATACCTTGCAGGAAATCCTGACCTACAAGTCGGATGATGTTCAGGGAAGAAACAAGATTTATGAGGCGATTGTCAAAGGGAAGGAGATTCCGGAACCAGGTCTCCCGGAATCATTCAATGTTCTGATGAAGGAAATGATGAGCCTGGGCCTCAATATCGAGTTCAATGTTGAGGAAAATGTACAGGCCCCGGGAGAAGAGGAAGAGCCGGATATCTTCTCCATGGCCGAAGAGCTATCCAAATAAGGGCGGGAGGCAACAGTGGAAAGAGTTCATAAGCCTGTAGATACAAGAAATTCGATCAATGAAGTACGGAATATCCGTATCAGCATTGCTTCGCCGGAAAAAATCCGGGAATGGTCGTTCGGTGAGGTAACCAAGCCGGAGACCATCAATTACCGGACATTCAAGCCCGAGAAGGACGGTCTGTTCTGTGCCCGGATTTTTGGTCCGATCAATGATTACGAATGTCTCTGCGGAAAATACAAACGGCCGAAATACAAAGGAATCCGCTGCGATAAATGCGGAGTAGAGGTTACGCTGTCCAAAGTTCGCCGTGAGCGGATGGCCAGTATCGAGCTGGCGGCGCCGGTTTCTCATATATGGTTTCTGAAAGCACTGCCTTCCCGGATTGCAAGTCTGTTGGATATGACATTGCGGTCCGTGGAAAAGGTTCTGTATTTTGAACAGTATATTGTTACAAATCCGGGCGATACAGCTCTGGAAGAGCGACAGCTCCTGACAGAAATTGAGCTTCGCCAGGCATATGAGGAATATGGACGTGGCGCTTTTGAGGCTGGAATGGGCGCGGAAGCCATTGCAGAACTGCTGAAGCAGATTGATGTTGAAGAGCTGTCTGTTCAGCTTCGCTACGACATGAAAACGGTGACATCAAAGCAGAAACGGGTAAAAACTGCCAAGAGACTGAAAATCGCAGATGCTTTCCGGAATTCCGGTAACAAACCAGAACATATGATTCTGGAGGTGCTGCCGGTGATTCCCCCGGAATACCGGCCCCTGGTTCCGCTGGATGGCGGGCGCTTTGCGACCTCTGATTTGAATGACCTGTATAGAAGGGTAATCAACAGAAACCTGAGGTTGAAAAAACTCCAGGAGCTTCGGGCCCCTGAAGTGATTATGCGCAATGAGAAGCGAATGCTGCAGGAAGCAGTGGATGCGTTGTTTGACAATGGCCGTCGTGGAAAGGTGGTTAAGGGAACCAATG
>CBEUWV010000064.1:0-8916 GCA_965546895.1 uncultured bacterium | reverse complement strand
TGGAATTAGAGGGGGATAAGTTTAAGTATGAGTTTAAGTTTAAGTACAGACAGGGAATGAGAAGGGAGACAGAGGGGGATAAGTTTGTGTTTGAGCGGGGGAAAGCACAGGCAATTGCCGGTCTTTTCCAAGTCTTATCCGAACTTAAACTCAAACTTAGGCTCAAACTTCTTTCCTCTCTTCTTTACTTAACCTTAACCTTGCCTTCTACTCAACCTTGCCTTTCTCTATTCTGAACAGATGTTCCGGCAGTTCCTGACCGAAAGCAAATTTTCCAGCGGATTGAATGGCGGCGCGGATGCTGTCGGATTCTCCGCCCTGGATGGTGAGTTGGATGCGGGCGTGATCATACTGACAGGGCAGGATACCCTTGTCAAACAGGAGAAGCATCAAGGTCTTAATGAAGTCGGCTACAGTGGCACCCATGATCTGATGGAGACAGTCCGGACGGTGCGCCTCAAACATGCGGGTATGAATTACGCGGCCATCATGAGTCCTGATGGGTTTTTTCTCCACGAGAAGGGCTCCGGTTTTCTCCTGCCATTTCAGGATTCCGGGATATTGTTCCATGAATTCATGAATGTGGTATTTGTAGCGTTCCATGGCCCGATGATCTTTTTCACCAAGGGCACGGAGCATGGCAGCTTCCCTGGATCTGAGAAAGCCGGGATCCTCAAGATGCTCACGACTTCTGTAGTCTCTGGCGTTGGCACCCAGTGCGGCCAGCCACAACCCTTTGAAAGTCAGGTTGAAAACAGGAGCTGAAAGCAGGTCATTTATTTCAGATTCATAGTTCTTCTGGTAAAAGCGGCCGAAATCCCGCCAGTCGGTTCGAAAATCCGGGATAAACCCAAGAGATGAGAGATCCCCCAGCAGCCGATAGCGTTCCACCAGCTGTTGAAGCCCTTTGGAAGGAAGTTTTTTGCCGGACTGGATCAGTTCTGCAAGGTCAAAATTACCGGGAAACTGACCGGTAATCCCCTGACATTCACTTTCAATGGTTTCCCGACTCACCGGAAGTCCGTTGGCGAGCAAATGTGCCTGCAGCCGTTGCAGGCCGAATTCCAGACGGGCAATATGTTGAAGTCCCTTTTCCTCAAGAATTCCGGCGAGTTTTTGATGAAGAGGCAATAAAATTTCAGCGTCCTTCGCAGCGTAGGATAGCTGGCTGGCGCTGATGTCCCCGCTCCAATCGCTGGTTTGCTCTTCTTTGTCAAGATCTTCATCGAGATAACGTTTAACTACGTCCTTCAATGAGTTTCGAACTTTCAATCCTGTGGATAGCACTCTGGATGCCAGGTACGTGCAGAAGATGTTCTGGAATTTGACGTGGTAGTGATGAATGAGATGAGACATGTCGAAGACGCCGTAGTGAAAAATCTTTATGATTTCAGGGTTTGCGAAGATGGGTTTGAGAAAAGCTGGGAATCCGGTGAGCAGCATGTCAAAAATGTATGATTGATTTTCTATGCCCACTTGAATCAGGCGAACCTGTCCCAGCTCATTCATTGAGGCGTGACCGAAGGTTTCAATGTCTACGGCAAGGACATCGGCCAGTTCGATTTCTTTTTGTGCCTGTTCCAGTTGGAACGAATTTTCAATGAGCAACATGGAGTGAAGAAAGCTGGGGCAAAGTGCCCCAGCTTACGTTTCCTTGTTTTGCCGGCTTTGGATCAACCGTTTGCCAGCAGTTCTTCAGAGCGAGCCATGGATTTATCCAGCACGGTTTTGTGCAGGGAATTGCCGTGTGAGTCCATGGTGACAACTACCGGAAAGTCCTTTACTTCAATAATCCAGAATGCTTCCGGACTGCCGAATTCTTCCAGCTTGAAAACGTCTATAACCTTGATTATCCGTTGGGCCAGCAATGTGCCGAGACCGCCCACCGCATGGAGGTAAACCGCCCCGGTTTTTTTAAGGCCCGCAAGGGTTTTGGGTCCCATCCCACCCTTTCCGATGACACCGCGGACCTGGTATTCCTCAATGACATCCGCCTGGTAGGGTTCTTCCCTGGTGGATGTGGTGGGGCCGGCGGCCACAAAGCTGTATTCGCCATTTTCATGTTTCTTGACCACGGGGCCGCAGTGGTAGATCATGGAGTTTTTCAGGAAGGGACGGATGAAATCCGGTTTTTCCTCGTGCATCAGTTTATGTGCCATGTCCCGTGATGTGATCATGGTTCCGCTTAATAACACTTCATCACCAATTTTCAGTTTGCGAATTTCTTCTTCGCTGACCGGGAGGTTGATTTTAATCGTCATAGTGCACCTCACCTTTTTCATTTATGGTCATTGTCTTTCTTCTGAATGCCCAGCACATGTATGAAATGGCCACATAGTAGGTGGCGGGGTGCCGGTGCTGAGCCGAAACGAAGACATCCAGAACGGTGGTGTTTCCCCCGAAGCCCATGGGGCCGATGCCAAGGGAGTTGAGTTCGCTTTCCAGTTTCTTTTCCAACTCATTCAGTTCGGGAATGGGGTTTTCGGACCCCATTTTCCGGAAAAAGTTTTTCTTGGAAAGCAGATAGGAGGCACCCCTGTCTCCACCGATGCCAACGCCAATGGTTCCGGGGGCGCACCCGAATCCCTGAGCTTTGCGAACGGCGTCGATAACCAGGCGGCGAACCCCTTCGAAGTCACGGCCGGCATTCAGTTCCACAAATGGCAGTTTGTACTGGGTTCCAACGTTTTCGCTGCCGCCACCTTTCAGCATGAGTTTGAACTCAATTTCAGGTTTGTCCCACTGGTGATAGGTAACAAAGGGCGCGTTGACTCCCACATTGTTGCCGGAGTTTTTGCCACTGACCGGGTCCACCGCGTTGGGCCGGAGATAGTTCTTTTCAGTGCATATCACGGCCGCTTCATCAATGGCTTTTTTAATGTCGGCTTCCCGCATGCTTGTGGGATAATTGACGTAGAAAATGACGTGACCCGTATCCTGACATATCGGCGTGGAGTTCTCCCTTGCCAGTTTCACGTTTTCCAGAATGACCTTAAACACGCTCTCTTCTGTTGACCCGCTGCCGGAATCCCGCAGGGCTTTCTCAAGCCGGGTTTCCACATCCGGCGGGAGGTCAGTTGACGCACGTCGAATCATTTCAACCAGATGTTGTTTCAGTTCCATTCATACCCCCTTGGACTTTGTATCCTCGAAATTCATTATAGCTCATTTTTCCCCGCAGGGCTTCAGCAGACTAAAAGGAAAAGGCAGGAAATTGGCTTTCCTGCCTTTCTTGAACCTTATCTGGACTTAAACTCAGACTTAAACTTCTTTTCTCTTCTCTTTACTCAACCTCAACCTCGTCTTTCAGGAGGGGGTGTGTGCAAATGCATGTGAAAAAAAGGGAAAGGGAGCGGTTATCTGCTCTCTTTCTTAACTCAAACTGGCTTCTTCTGAATCGGGGCGCTGGTTTTTTGAATTACCTTGGCAGCTGTCCCCAGGATGCCGGCAATGTCGGACATGTTGGTGGGAATAATCATGGTGTTGTTTTCCTTGGCAAGCTTTCCGAATTCATTCAGATACTGCTCCGCAATCCGAAGGTTGACAGCTTCCAGGCCGCCATTCGAAGTGATGGCGGTGGCAATTTTCTGAATACCGGTTGCTGTGGCGACGGCTACTTTCTCGATTTCTGCGGCGCGGCCTTCCGCTTCGTTAATTCGTTTCTGTCGTTCGCCTTCAGAGCGGGCAATGGCGGCCTGCCGTGACCCATCGGCGCGGTTGATTTCCGCTTGACGTTCTCCTTCCGATTCGGCGATGGTGGCGCGTTTTTCCCGTTCCGCCCGCATCTGCTTTTCCATGGCTGACTTGATGCTTTCGGGCGGTACAATATTCTTCACCTCATAACGGGTAACCTTTACGCCCCAGGGGTCGGACGCTTTATCCACTGCGTCTACAATTGCGCTGTTGATGGTGTCCCGTTCTTCAAATGTTCTGTCCAGATCCAGCTTCCCGATAACGGAACGCATGGTGGTCTGAGCCAGCTGGGTGGAAGCAAACTGGAAATTGTTGATACCATAGGAAGCTTTTCTCGGGTCCATGACCTGGAGATAGAGAATGCCATCTACTTCCACAGCGATGTTGTCCCGGGTGATGCAGCTCTGGGGCGGGACATCAATGGCAGTTTCCTTCAGGGAGTGAACATAGGCCAACCGGTCAATGAAGGGAACAAGAATGTGAAAACCAGCCTCCAGGGTGGCCCGGTATTTTCCCAGCCGTTCAATTATGTAAGCTTGACGTTGAGGTACAATTCGGACAGTTTTTACGAAAACGATAATCAGAAAAACGGCCAATATTGCAAGAATGATGATATAGGGCGACATCTGTTCCTCCTATTTTGATGATGGTTTGCTGACTTTCAGCGTGATATTATCCTTTGCCAGGATAACAACGATTTCTCCGGCGACGATTTCTTCTTCAGCTTCCGCCTGCCAGTGGGTTCCTTTGAACTCTACTTTTCCGGGTTTTCCCGGGGCAATGGCCTGATCTACAACAGCATTTTTCCCTGTGAATTCATCGAGAACGGTAGGATCTCCTGTCATCCCATCAGTTGAGCTGAAGAATCGGGTTTTCAACCACCTTCTGAGCACTGCCAGGGAAAGGCCTGAAACCACAATGAAAATGATGAGCTGAACGGCCAGAGAAGGCGATGCCACCATGCAGGTTACGGACACGGCAATGGCCGCTATTCCGAAAAAAATAATAACAAGACCCGGGACAGCCAATTCCATCAGCATCAGAATGATGCCGACAATGAACCAGATGACGTCCGGTTTCAACCAGTCTTTTAAATGTTCCATCGTATCCCCTTTTTAAAGCCATAATTTGAACCTGACTTCATTGTACCTGACAATTCTACCCTGTGAACATGGAAAATATTCAGAATAAAGCGCGGCCTTCGGCCGAGTGAGAGTGAGTGTGTAAGTGCGAGTTCAGAACGGGATCAATTGGGCAATTCCTTGATTCTACTCAACCTGCCTCTTGCGAGTGCAGATAAGAAGGGAATTGGTCGGCGCCGCTTGGCGGCGAGGAGATTGCCATTACTCAAAAGTGGGATATGTTATAATATATTCAGAATAATAAGTCAGGTGAGAAGTGATGAATTCAAAATCAGAGAGCAGGGAAAAACTGCTGAATCGGATCAAGAAAAAGAA
Source organism: uncultured bacterium (assembly GCA_965546895.1). Lineage (GTDB taxonomy): Bacteria > Acidobacteriota > Holophagae > Thermotomaculales > Thermotomaculaceae > UM-FILTER-49-7. Next base: position 3,766 of record CBEUWV010000064.1, on the reverse strand, counting down.
TCTGCTCTGGAGTTATAGCCGCAATGTGACTGCGTATGAAATCAGTGATGGTGTTTTAATGGACACGGTTTTGAGATATGGGGACTCCACAGACTTGAAAATGCTTTTTGAATGTTTTGACCGGGAAGATATCTATGAATTCTGGGTAAAGAAATTGTTGCCGGACAACAGATTCAAAAAGCTGAATTTCTATCTGGCGAGGGTCGTCTTTGATGTGAACTGGGAAGAAATAACCAGGGAAAAAGGAAAATGGAGTCGCCTTGAAAAATTTGAATTTCTTGCTTCCGAACACTCAAAAAGTATTTGATAAACTGGCCGGGTTTGCCAGGGAATTGTTGAGCCACTTTGTGTTAGTTGGTGGCTCTGCCCTTGCCACGCATTTGAAACACAGGCAAAGTGAAGATCTGGATTTCTTCACCTTTGAAGATACCTTCATCCGCAAGCAGATATTTGCAGTTATGCAATTGTTTGAAGAAAAGGAAATACTGCACGAATCTAATGAGCAGATTGACCTGATGCTTGACGGTGTAAAAGTTACATTTTTCAATGCGCATTGGAAATTCTTAACACCGGACACCCATGCGGTTCCGGTTCACATTGCCAGTGTTGAGCAAATCGCAGCCATGAAAACAAATGTTCTTTTTATGCGGGCACGATTCAGAGATTACTACGATTTGTATGCAATTTCAAAAGAGAGGATGAAGTTGAAGGATATTTACAAAAATGCTTGCCGCACGGTGGAAGGAATCAACTTCAAACTTTTCTCAATCGCACTGGTTTATACGGAAGACATTGAGGATGATAATATTGAGCACCTGAATCCCAAATACAAAATCACAAAAGAAGCGATCAGCGAGTATTTTATTACAGAACTGAAGAAACTGAAATAAAACCATGCGCCCACGGCCTTTGGCCGAGTGCAAGTGAAAGTGCGAGTGCGAGGCAGAAGGGGAAGCAGTGCAAGTGAAAGTGCAAGTGCAAGGGTGGGAGTAGTCTGAACTTAAACTTAGACTTAAACTCAAACTTCTCTATTGCTTGTCCCCCGGTCGGTTTATGGGCATGTCGGCCGGATCGGCTTTGTCGTACCAGTCAAAGTATGTCTCAGTTCCAATCACACCCTGTTTTACAAGAGCCGCCTTCTTTTCATCGCTGATGTCGAAGTCAGTGGTTTCAACACCGACAGTATCAATATAAACAGTGCGATGCCAGTCATCACTGTGAAGGTGCTGATTGGATTGAACGTTGAGAACAGCATGAATCAACGCTTTCCCATAGTCAAAAAAGTCATCAATTTTGTGGTGGGGCGGTTCGGCACTGTCCCGGAACATGGCTATTTCCTCCTGAGTGTCCAGGCGAAACCCCAACGTTTCCCTGTTGTAGACATACGGACTGCTGTTTTCAGGCCGCCCTGTATTCACTTTTTCGTAGTATTCGGTGGTGAGCATATGGTGTTTGCGAGTTTTTTCCTCAATGTACTTTTCTCTATCAAACAGCTTAACAGGAAAGTTGTTGAATACGCCGCCGTCCACGAAGACGTCTCCTCTGAAGTTACGAACTGCGGCAAAAAAGAGTGGAATGGACATGGAGATCCTCGCAGCATCGGCCACCGGCATTCGGGGTGTGTGTTCCACGGAAAACACTTCGGAAAACCCGGTGGACAGGTTTGTTCCGACCAGGTACAGTGCAGGAAACCCGATCTGTTCGAGGTCATTAAAGGTGGAGTGCGGATTTCCTGTTTTCTTCTCAATGAGTTGTCCCATCCATTTGCGAAAGAAATCTCCCTTGTACCAGCCAAATTTTGTGAGGAGACGGTCGGTATCCCGCACTACACCCCAGGATGAATCCATAAAATTGTTGAAGTTCAGACTGGTCATGATGTTTTTGGTTTCATCCAGCGTGTACTTCAATGATAACAGTACCGCATTGATAGCACCGGCTGACGTTCCGCCGATCCGCTGTATACGCTTCAGTATGTTTTTCTGTTGCAACACCTGTAAGGCACCGATGTAAGCAATGCCCTTTACTCCGCCGCCTTCAAACACAAGATTTCGAAACGGATATGCTGACATGATTATCTCCTTCCTTTATCGGAGAGAGCTCCGATCCCACTATTCATGGCTGGTAAATTCGGGCTTCTGTATGAATTTTTTTCATCCATCATTATAGCGGATGCTCCAATGGCAGTCCACCATAAGAAAATCAAAACCAGGAGAAAAACAGGACTGCTGAGAACAAAAAAAAGACCCCGGGAGGTCATCCGGGGTAATATTCCGGTAAGCAATGGAGGTCACCAAAACCGGATATGGAGGGGGCCCGCGAGGGCTTCCATTGTGGTTTGTCCTGGAGCTGGCCCTCGCGGACATTACCTTATAATGCGAGATGTGTGCCAGGTTTTGAAAAAAATGTAACTGCAGAAAATAAAATATAGTAGCAACAAATGTTCATTGGAAGGATGGTCAGAAACCGATCTGAAATGGTCAGTTTCTGGCCACTTTGGCGCGGCAGTATGTCTGTTGGGGAAGTGTTCTGATCGGAAAGGGAAAAGAAGAAAGGGATTTTACCGCAGAGGCGCAGAGGACGTCGAGGGGGAAGAGCAGAAAGGGAATTTAACACAAGGTTAGAAAAGTTCATCCATACTAATCACAAGTCACGAATCACAAATCACGGTCGAGCAAAGCGAGACTCAACACAAAGGCGCCAAGGCACAAAGGTCAGAGGGAAAGGGAGGAGACATTTTCTCGCAAAGAGCGCAGAGGACGCAAGGAATAAAGAGCCAATTCCCATTCTTAACTTAAACTCAGACTCAGACTTAAACTCAGACTTAAACTTAAACTTCTTTTTTCCGCCATCCGGTCGCAGGCCGTCCACCTTGCACTTGCACTTTCTTACCCCTACTCCTACCCCTACTCCTGCTCATCCGGGGAAGTGATGGGTGATGAGTGATGAGTGACAAAAGGCAGGGAACGAGCCAATTCCCTTCTTCACTTGCACTTTCACTCGTCACTATCCTGCGCCTGTAAAGAGCAGGAGTTGACGGAATCAGGCTTTGGAACTATATTTTATATATCTTAACAGGGAGGAACACATGAGGCGCACGCAGCTGGTGGAGATGATTCATGCGAACAAAGAGAAAATGGCTGCGGCCTGGTGTCAGGAGATTCGAAATTGCGAATACATGAAAACCTATCACAGTTTCAGGGATGAAGAACTGATCCACCGGAATGAGGCAGTATTGACACATGTGGCAGACAGTCTCGATGCGGGGACATCCCGTATCGAGAGCGGTAAATTCTTTGTTGTCATTGGGAAAGAGCGATTTCGGGAAAAATTCCCCCTCTGCGAAGTCAACTACGCTCTGTTTTTAACCAAGAAAGTCTTGTGGAAACGCATGCACACCGATGGCCTGCTGGCCAGTGCTCTTGATCTTTACCAGGCACTGGAATTGATGAACACGCTCTGCGATTTCTTTGATCTGGCTTCATTCTATCTCATCCGTGGGTACGAGGAAGAAATGCATCACAAGCTGGCAAGGACAGGAAAATTGTCCGCCAACGAATTGCGGGAAGTTTTTTCTCCCGGCTCCTTTTTCTACGACGGTACGCGGTTTGACGATGAATTCCAGAAGATTCCCTTTTTTGACTGGCACTGGTAAGTCGTGTGAAGCGACGCTTCACACGGAATGTTAAATGTTAGATTTTGAATGATGAATTGAAGAGGAGAGAAGAACAATTACCGTGTTTTTTCCACTTTCTTCCCCCTACTCTGC
>CBEUWV010000063.1:0-8948 GCA_965546895.1 uncultured bacterium | reverse complement strand
CCCGCCGGTTTCAATTCGCTCAATGCCTTTGTGTTGAGTCTCGCTCTCTTTCTTCCTCAGCGTCCTCTTCCCCCTCTGCGCCTCTGCGGTGAAAATTCTTTTCCCCTGTTTTTCAGGTCAGGATGCGAAAGTGGCCTTAGAAAAGAAGAGTCATGTCAACGATGCCGGCAGAATGAGTGAGAGCTCCCATGGATATAAAGTCGATGTTCAACATGGCCAGTTCAGCAATGTGGCCTTCGGTGATGCCGCCGGAGATTTCAATGAAGAAGGCATGTTTTTCTTTTCGACTGCACGCGGCTGCAATTTCTTCCTTGTCCATGTTGTCAAGGAGGACACCGTCGACACCGGCGGCAAGGGCTTCATCAAGCTGAGCAAGGTTTTCGACTTCAATTTCCACTTTGCTCAGGTGAGGTGCATATTCCCGACAACAGCGAACTGCATTCTCAATGGAGCCGGCAGCTTGGATATGGTTTTCCTTGATCAGGATGCCGTCAGACAGTGAAAAACGGTGATTGCCGCCGCCGCCGACCCGGACCGCGTATTTTTCAAGATGACGCATACCAGGCGCTGTTTTCCGTGTATCCAGAAGACGAATGTTGGTTCCGGCCAGCAGGTTTACAATGGCTTTTGTTTTTGTCGCGATTGCAGAGAGACGCTGGAGGAAATTGAGAAGGGTTCTTTCCATTTTGAGAATAGAGGCGGGGTGACCGGTCAGGGTGTATATGACATCACCGGCTGCAACAGCGTCACCGTCGCCGTGAAAGACGGAGAGCTCGATGCCGGGGAAATATTGAATAATCCTTTGAACGGCAGGAAAACCTGCCACAATACAAGGTTCCCGGGTTTCCACCGTGGCGCTTACACTTGACACCTCACCGGATAGAATGGCATCGGTTGTGAGATCTCCTGAAGGGATATCTTCCTTTAGAGCAAGTTCAACGATTTCGAGTCCTTTGTTCAGCTCAAACACTTAATTTCCTCCTCAAGTATCAGGAAGTTATTCTTTTGATTCCTGTTCCAGCAGATCCTCAATCTGATCCATGGTTCGATGAAACACCCCAATGGTCAGTTCAAAAGGGTCGGGTGTTTCCAGATCAGCTCCGGCTTTTCTGAGAATGGGGATAGGATGGTCAGAGCACCCGCTTTTAAGGAATTCCAGATAGCGCTCCGCAGCATCAGTCCCTCCGCTGGCAACTTTTTCGGAGAGCGCAGTTGCTGCGATCATGCCTGTGGCGTATTGATATACATAAAAATTGTAGTAGAAATGGGGAATGAACGCCCACTCTATCCCGTATTCAGCATCAACCTGGCAGACACCCTCATCATGGCCATAGTATTTCCGGGCGAGGCCCAGATAGATTTCTGTGAACGCTTCCCCGGTTAATGCCTTTTGTTTTTCCACCGCACTGTGAATCTCCAGCTCGAATTCGGCAAACATGGCCTGTCGGAAGATTGTGGTCCGGATGCGCTCCAGAGCGTGGCCCAGAAGAAAGAGCTTCATTTCCCGGTTGTGTGTGGAGGCCAGCAGGTGTTGGTTCAGTAGATTTTCATTGAAGGTAGAGGCGACCTCAGCAACAAAAATTGAGTAGTCAGATGTGGCGTATGGTTGATTGCGGTTGGAAAACCAGCTGTGCATGGCGTGGCCGAACTCATGCGCAATGGTGGAGAGGGACTCATAATCATCCTTGTGATTGAGCAGTACAAAGGGATGGACATCAAAGCAGGCGCCATTGCTGTAGGCACCGCTGCGTTTACCATCGGTGGGATAAACATCGGTCCAGCGGGACTGAAAGGCTTTTCTTAAAGGGGCAACGTACTCATTTCCCAGCGGAGCGACGGCATCCAGTACATGTCCGCAAGCTGTTTCGAACGGATATTCCACGTCTACTCCCCGCACAAGGGAGGGGTAGAGATCGGAATATTTCAGAACATCCAGCCCCATCATTTTTTTTCTCAGTGCCAGATATCGATGAAGGGCGGGAAGATGACTATGAATATTTTCAATCAGTCCGGTGTAAACACTCGTTGGAATGTTGTCAGAATCCAATGCGGCTTCCACTGAAGATTTGTAGTTCCGGGTAACTGCATAGAACCAGTCCTGCTGAACAGAGGCATAAAGCAATGCCCCAAATGTATTTTCATAGTGATTGAAAGTTTTCCAGAACTCCCGAAACACAAGTTCACGGTCCTGGCGATTTTCCGTGCCCCGATACTTGCCGTAATTGGCCTGGTTTAAGAGAAGCTCGGTACCGTCCGACAGGGTAACGGTGGGGAAAACCATGTCGGAGTTGGTAAAAATGCCATAAGTATTTCCCGCGACACCCGCCAGCATTCCGGTTCTGGACAGGATTCGTTCTTCCTTTTCGGTCAGCGTATGGCGGGCAGTCCGCATAATGTCATCCAGATACATTCGATAGGGCTGGAGCTCGTTGTTCTCAGCTATGAATTTCCGAAGAGTGTCTTCTCCGATGGCAATGATTTCAGGAATGATGAAAGAAGAGATTTCAGAAAATCGGACACCAAGCTGACGGGTTTCTTTTCGCAGATGCTCTCCGTGGGGGTCTTTCATATTCTGATCCGCTGTCAGTGAAGCATAGCTTGACAGGCGGGAATAGGTTTTCATCCTGTCAAAGTAGAGCTCAAGTGCCTGAAGAAGTTGTTCTGATCCGCCGGCAAGTTTCCCGCGAAAATCAGAAATCTGTTTAAGCTCATTGGAAAATTTATTCCTGCTTGAAATAAAGTCGGATTCGCTCCGGTAGATGTCCGAAAGATCCCATTTTCGGTTTTCGGGAACATTCTCTCTCACAGAAACAGTTTTCTTGTCCAAAGACTTATGATGTGTGTCTGTTTTTTTCCGATGACGCATATATCCTCCAGTCCCGTTCGGACTCATGGGTAGGGTGTTATTTATCAGTGGCCTGCCTGCCTGGGATGGGGTATAAGGAATTCAATTTTGGGCAGGGGCAGACCGGTGAGTTCGTCAAAAATAACTTTACCATGTTGTTGATAATAAGGAAGTTTTAGTAAATCATGAATCTTAGTGCTGCACTTTTCAAGTGGTTCGGTACCCTTCAGGAATGTTTCAAGGATTATATCCCCTGGGAGGCATCCAGCCTGGGGATTGGCCAGGAGTCCGGTCTTTTTGTCAATGGGAACCCGGGTGATTTCCTGGGGCATGGTCCAGTCCCGCTCGGGTCTCCCCTTGATATAGGCTTTCATGAAGTCAATCCAGATTGGCAATGCCGCCTTTGCGCCTGTCTCTTCATCACCCAGTGTTTTCGTCTTATCAAAACCAGTCCAGACTCCCACTGTTAAGTCAGGATCAGAGCCAACAAACCAGGCGTCGGTATAGTTGTCTGTGGTACCCGTCTTTCCGCAGAGATTCCAATTCAATGCCCGGGCCCGGACACCGGTACCTTCCTTTATAACGCCTTCCATTCCTGACACAATCAGATAAGCAGTTGACCTGGAAACGGCCTGAATCGTAAGCGGTTTATTTTCTTCCATGGTTTTGCCGTAATGATCGGTGACCTTCCGTATGAAATAAGGTTCTGTCCGTACCCCGCCATTTGCAAATGTACCGTAGGCTTTGCACGCCTCTTTCACTGTGATGCTGGTGGCTCCCAATGCGGAGGACAGAAAAGGAGAAATGTTTGTTGTGATTCCGCAGGCGCGGGCAAATCGTCTCACCTTCCGTTGTCCGACCCGATTGAACAGCTTAACCGAAACAATGTTCTTTGATTTTTCCAGGGCTGTGCGGAGAGTAATCAATCCATCATAAGAGTGATGGTAGTTGTCGGGTTCATAAGGTGCAGGCTCGTCCAGTTCCTTATCTTTGATTTTCTGCCTTAATTCAGGGGTCAGTTCAAACTGACGAATCCTGTGATGTTCATCCACGTAAAACAGACCCGGGTCTAGAAAAATTGTAGGTTCATCGAAGAACGTATCTGCCAAGGTAAACCCGCTGTCCAGTGCAGAGGCGTAGAGTAGCGGTTTGAAAACAGAACCGGTCTGGCGAATTGCCTGGCTGTTCCAGGCCCGGTTGAACTCGGAATCTGAAAAACTGTAACCACCGACCATTGCTTCCACTTCTCCGGTGTGGTGGTTGATTGCCAGAAGCGCACCCTGCACCAGGGGCTCCTGGTCCAGTGATATATTGAAGTAGTTCTTTTCCGGATCCCATTTGTGGATTTTGAATTCCACGACGTCACCCTTCTTGAGAATATCTGAAATGTGCTTTGCTTCTGTCCAGACAACTTCATAATTCCCGATGGTCACGTCGGTCTTTCCAATGCGGACGGTTGCTTTGTCAGGAGTAACATCCACAATCAACCCGTCCACGGTAATGCCTTCCTGGATATTGTGATTCCAGGTTGGGGACCAGTAATCGTTGATTTCCTCCGGTTTAATAAAACGCTTGTCCTCAATGCGGAACCCCTCGCGCTTATCCAGGTGTTTCAGCCCTGAGCGAAGTGCTTCTTCAGCATCCTTCTGCAGATTGAGGTCCAGAGTTGTGTAGACGTTTAGGCCTGAATCCAGCACCTGATCCATGCCATAGTGCTCGTACAGATATTTTCGAACTTCTTCAAGGAAATAAGCGCCGACCTGGTTCTTTCCGGCGTCTTTGGTTTGCATCGTTTGGATCGGTTCTTCAATGGTCTTCGTGTAAACTTCTTTCGTAATGTATCCTTCGTTCAACATTCGTTTCAGAACGTGATTGCGCCGCTTCCGGGCCAGCTCAATGTTCCGGATGGGGGAATATCGATAGGGATTCTGCACAAGGCCTGCGAGCATGGCACTTTCAGAAAGTGTCAACTCAGCCGCGTCTTTTCCAAAATATGTGTTCGCCGCGGCCTGGATGCCATAGAGCCCGTGTCCGAGGTACACCAGGTTTGCGTACCGTTCCAGTATTTCCTGTTTTGTGAACATCCGTTCGATCTGAATTGCCAGAACAGCTTCCGTAATCTTTCGCTTCATGGATGTTTTTCGCTGCTCGGTAATCAGGCGTACAAGCTGCATGGTAAGTGTAGATGCACCCTGTACCACGTGACCGGCCAGCACGTTTCGAACCGCCGCCCTCAAAACCCCCATCGGGTCCACGCCGATATGGCTGAAAAAACTGGCATCTTCTGTGGCCACAAGGGCCTGTACAAAATCATTCGGAATTTCGTCGTAGGTGATCAGTTCTCGTTTTTCCCGGGAAAAAGTGCCGATGATCCGGCCATGGATATCATAGACCTTTGTTATCAATCGTGGTTTGAATTTTCGGAGTTTGTCCATTAGCGTGTGGTCCTGGCCGGTTTTCAGAATATAGTTGCCGGTCAAATGCCCGCCAACGAGCATCAAAACAAGAATCAGGACAGGAAGTCCTGCATAAAGAAGCCACTTTTTCCAGAACCGTCGCTGACGCAATTGCCTCAATTGTTTGATTTCACTCAGTCCATCTCGTCTCTTGGGAGCTTTACTTGCCTCTTTTGCCTTTGCATCAGCTGCAGGGTTTTCTTTCGATTCGGTTGCTTCTTCTGTCCCTGAGTCAGCAATAATTTTTTCTTCCGGTTCAGTCATTGAGTTTTTCCTGTACGGCCACAATTTTCTTATCCATCCGGTTCAAATCATTCCCTCTGTCGTCAATGCTGATTCGGGTAAGCACTCGATTCGCCTGTCCCTTCATTTCCATATGGCACCTGTAAATCAAATCAAACACATCACGGGAATGTCCTTCGATGATGGTTCCCATTGGGGTAAGGCGGAATGAAAGCCCGCTATTTTGCACAATGCGATGGATATGTGCCACATGGGTGGATAGGGATTCTTTGCCGGTAAACGGAACAATGGAAAATTCCGCAATCATTTCACGCCCCCGATGGGATTCAATTTCCCCGCCATTATAACATGGCATCAGGTAGGGTGGAATCGCGAAAAATCCGGAGAAAGAACTTCAAAATCGGAAAATGGAGCGGGCAACGGGGGTCGAACCCGCGACCTCAAGCTTGGGAAGCTTGCGCTCTGCCAACTGAGCTATGCCCGCCCGGTGCAGAAGATTATAGAGAAGACCCGGCATCTTGTCAATTCCGGGTCGAAAGTCAGTTTCTACCGACAGTTGCTTTCATTGTTCCGTCATCATTTCCGGATATTGACAAGCCACTGACGGGTACCGGTGAGGTGACGGTAACGGAAGTGATTTCTCCCGGATTACTCCCTTCGAAAAGGTCATCCAGGAGCCAAGCCTTACGATAGTGACTGCCAAGAACTACGTTTTTTGTGGCAATCAGAACACCTTGGTTGTTCCAGGCATTGGCTGTCAGCTGAGCATTGCCGTTGCCGCCGTTCATCAGTGCGAGACCTTCCCATGCCACATCCGGGCTGTCGGGAATGGCAATGGTAATTTCCTGTGCTTGCAAACGGGTCAGTGGGAAAGTGGCCTGGTTGTTTGAGGCTGTTGCAGTGATGGTTTCGGATGCGCTCATGTCCGGCGACCAGAATTCCACAGTTCCACAGGTACCAGTCAGTGCGTCCAGATTCAGAGAGCTGGATGCGGGAACGATCAGGCGTTTGGAGAATACGGGGACGGTATTTCGGTATGTTGTTACCAGGGCTATTCCATCCGTTTGCGCTGAATTGGTCAGCGTAATTCCATTTTCCCAGCCGGTACCGGAAGCAATATGAGGAATCCCCAGTTTTGAAGTTGCGGTTTCTTTCATGACAATTACACGTCCGCTGTCCCGGTCAGCAAGGTAAACATAAGGCAGATCCAGTCGAACCCTGGCAATGGAGCCGGATGTTGGGACGTTTTCCACAAGAACAGGAGATTCCGGGGTGTGAATGTCAAGCTTGTCCATTCCATTTCTTCCCCTGGCCACATACAGAAATCCGTTGCCGACGGTCAGGTCGGAGACCCCTGTTTCATCCGGTAATTCCGCCAGAATCTGTGGAGAGCCGGGGTTGCTGATGTCTACCACAAAAAGACCGGTAAAGAGGTCTGCCACGTACGCGGTCTGACCTTGCAGAGCCACACTTACAACGACACCTCCGGTGTTCAGCCCGCCCAGTAATTCGGGATTGGCCGGGTCTTCCAGTGAGAGCAGTTCAATACCTGAAAACCCTGTTGCAAGAATCAACTGTGTGCCATCAGCATCAGAGTCATATACAAATCCGGCAGCCATATAATGCCCAATCTCGACCGGATTATCAGGATCGTCCAGATTGAGAATTGAAACACCGCCCCATTCGCTTGAAGCAATCAGGCCACCGTCATACGGAACAAGGTTAAATGTCATTCCGTCCAGCGCTACGGAAGTTACTTCCACGGGGGTAGTCGGATCACTGATATCCACTACTGTCAGGCCTTCATCCAGTGCAGCTGAGTATAACCGGTTCCCGCTTACCTGAATCTCCATTGGCATGCCGGTTGTGGATGTTATCCCCGCATTCTGCAGGTCCGCAAGGTTATCTGCGTTGAGGCTGCGGATACCCTGGTAAGCGTCAGCCAGGTACAGGTATCCAGGTGAAAATGCCATATCACTGACGTATCCACTTCGCTGGTACCCGCCGGTTGCGACAGGAGCGGTTGCATCTGAAATATCATATACGGCTAATCCACCAACGGTCTCGGCAAGATAAAGAGTGTTTCCTTCCAGATAAACGTCCTCTGTGTCACTTTGGGTTACATTCTGAACAGTCAGAGAAGGGGCAGTGGGATCAGAAATATCCAAGATATCAAATCCCTTATCTCCGTCTGCGACAACAAGGGTTGTACCTTCCACAAAAACCTGATGCGCATAAGACACAGAATAGGTAATATCATTTGTACCGTCGCCATCAAGATCGAAACTCTGGGAGGTGAATGTCCCCGCCAAGGTCGGTGCGGCCGGATCGGACACATCAAACAGCTGCACGCCATTGATCCCTCCTGCTACGACAAGGGTGGTGCCGGTGAGTACAGCCCCGTAGCTTGTGACGCCTGTAGAGAAACGGAACGTAGTGTCTGGAGCCAGCGGGTCTGATACATCGACAACAAACAAACCTCCCTGTGTGTCCAGCACATAGGCGTTGCTATCGTCAAAGACAATGTCGGTAACAAAAATAGTTGTATTTTCATCCACTCCGTATCGATGATCCAGTACCGGTAAAGCCGGGTCCGTAATATCCATGATAGCGATTCCCTGAAGGCGGGTACCCACATAGAGGTAGTTCCCGGTAATTGCCATGCACGTGGCATCTGCTTCAATATCAATATGGGCGGTGACCACCGGGGCCTCAGGTGTACTGATGTCGAGTATATACAGTCCAGCCCATCCTGCCGCGAGGTAGGCCAGATTTCCGTTCAGGATCATACGTTTGGGTTTTCCATCAAAATGGAGCCGGGTTACCAGGCCCGGTTGCGTGGGGTCAGATACATCCAGGACATCAAGCCAACCATCCTCTGAGAGCATATAGGCCATGTTCTGTACCTTTACCATCCGGTTGTAGGCAGGTGCTCCCCATTCTCCAACATTCTCCAATGTCTGGGCAAAGCCCATTCCAGTAATCAGCATTCCGATAAACAATACGGCAAAAAATTTCTTCATGGATTCCCCTTCCTTACGTCCTTTCAAAGATGCAAATTTTTCATCCCTGTGATTGTCTTGAATTCAGGCCCATTTGTCAATGAATATACGTATGGCGCGTTGCGCCGAATGTTACGGATTGAATTAAAGCAAAAATATCTTGTCCTGATACAGATTGACATTCTTACCAACGACACCGGCGTGCTGGTGGAACCGGCCCGCGTCAACATCCGCAAAAACCCCACCACCAACCAATACGTGGATGCCGACATCACAAATAAAACCATCACCATTACCATCCCCGGAAAAGCCTTCACCGGCACCGAAGAACGCTGGATCGTAATCAAGCAGGGTGCTACAATCAAAAAAGCCAAGTACAAGATAGAGGGAAACAACGTGCAT
>CBEUWV010000062.1:0-9128 GCA_965546895.1 uncultured bacterium | reverse complement strand
GTTGGGTTTCTGGTGTTGCGTCTCAGCTTGCGTTCTGGAAATCAGGTCAGCTAAGCCGCTATGAAATCACTTGCCGGATCCGTGAGCGACAGGTGAGGGGGCTTTCAATACTCGGACGCGATTCAGTGAAACGCGATATGACGGATCATACTGAGAGGACGGTTCAGAAGCGATCCTTGATGACGACTTCATCCATGGGGAGCTGGCCACCACGGGGCCACGGATCTTTGATTCCCTTTCCAACCGCCACGTACATGGTGACTACGTGATCCTCCGGAAGATGAATCAGTTTTCCCACTGCATCAAAGTCAAACCCATCCATCGGGCATGCGCCATATCCAAGGGAATTTGCTCCGAGCATAATGGTCTGGGCCGCAATCCCACATGACCGCATGGCCTCATCCCGCATCACTTGCGCTTTGTTTTCGTAGTAGGCGCGAATGGCAGGTACAATGAAGTCCCGGATCGGCTGGTCAGCGTTTTTCCAGTAGCGGTCCGCGTCTTTTTCCCAGGCATGCAGGTCCGCGCACAGGATGATGAACAGGGACGCATCGGTTACCTGGCTCTGGTTCCAGGAAACAGTGCGGATTTCCTTTCTCAAATCCGGATCGGTGACGACAACGAACCGCCAGTTCTGGATGTTGAACGCGGTCGGGGCCAGCATGGCCGACTTTAGAATCGTCTGTATATCTTCCTGTGGCATGACGAAATCCGGATCAAAGCTCTTGACGGATCGTCGTGATTGAATTGCTGTTAATACGTCCATGGGTGCCTCCTTCAAATCTTTACTAAATTGTAACATAAATCTGGAATGAAAAGAGGGAATGATTTGACTGTTTGATCGTCTTTTTGGGAGAACTTTTTCTGTATTATAGTCTATACTGAATGCAGGATTTGATCAGAAACTTTGAACAGAGGAGGGCATAGTGGGAATTGTCGGGTTCAAAATCATAGCAGTGGTTCTTGTTATACTTGCGGGAGTGATCGGTGGGGTTATCCCCCTGAAGGTGGGTCTGTCGGATGCGGGCAAAAAATTCCTTTCACTGGGAAATGCATTTGCCGGCGGAATTTTTATCGGAGCAGGTATCATCCACATGCTGGGCGATTCGGCCGAAAAGTTCCGCAGTCTTGTGGGAGGTGACGGCTACCCATATTCACTTCTGATTTGCGGACTGGGATTTTTTGGACTCCTGTTTATTGAAAAAGTATGGATCAAGAACAGAGAGATACAGGCATTATCGGAGGGACGGGTGATTTATCCTTTCATTCTGCTACTGGTATTGTCCATTCATTCTATCATTGCGGGTATCTCACTGGGCCTTGAAAAGGGATTGATTTCTTCTCTGGTCATCTTCATCGCGATCATTGCGCATAAAAGTTCCGCGGCTTTTTCTCTCGGAATCTCATTGAAACAACTAACTCTGTCCACCGGAAAGCTGGCTACCATCATCCTGTTCTTTTCTTTCATGACACCACTGGGTATCGTGTTTGGAACATTATTTTCGCAGAGTGCATCTGCCTTTGCGGCCATCCAGGCGGAGGCAATATTTGATGGGATTGCAGCCGGGACATTCATTTATGTGGGAATTCTGGACATTATTGAGGAGGTTTTTGAGGACAACGACGCACCCGGTGTCAAGTGGGCACTGATGTCATCGGCGTTCGGGTTGATGGCGGTAATCGCAATCTGGACATAGGCGGCCGCTGGCCGCGTGTTCGGTGGATAGTGAATGGTGGATGGTAAGAAAGGAAGAAAAGACTATTAGTGTGAACCTGACTGTCTTTACGCGCCATCCTGCGGCATAAGGCCGGAGCTCACCAGCCAGTTGTAGCAGTTGCGGACCATGTCAGTCAGAGAAACAGGTTGATAGTCCAGTTCCCGGACGGCTTTTTCTGAACTGGCACGAAGGTGTTCGGTAGAAAGCTCGATCTTTTCAGGGGTCAGATCCGGTTCTTTCCGGCTGACATAAGAAAACCACTGGGAAAATCGCGCAATGGTCTTGAGAATTACAGTGGGCAGGGGTTTTCCCGGCACCTCTTTGCCCAGGACTTTTCCAATTTCCTGTGCCAGTTCCAGAAAAGTGGCTTCCACACCGCCAAGTATGTACCGTTCCCCTGTTTTGCCTTTTTCAAATGCGGTCAAATGAGCTCTGGCCGCTTCCCTTGCATGGCAGAAAGTTCCGGTTCCGCCGGGAATGCCGGGTAGCTTGCCTTCCTGAATGAGGAAAAACAACTGGCTCCAGTTATGGGTATCGTAGGGGCCCACAATATGGCATGGATTCAGGAATACGGCATCCAGTCCTTCTTCAATGGCTTTGTCCACTTCTTTTGCGGATTGCCACTTGGTTCGCATATAGTTGGATTTTCCGTTCATGGCATTGGACGGCGTTTCTTCGGTAATCACGCCGGGGTGAAAACCGAACTCAGCGATACTGGACGTGTGAATGAACCGTCCGGCACCTTTCTCTTTTGCCACTGTGACCATGTTCTTTGTCCCGTCCATATTGATTTGGGTTTGTTTCCGGTTCGCCAATATCCACTGGCTGGTGTCCGCGGCAGTGTGAAAAACCGCATCGGGCTTCCCAGGCATGGCGTTTCGCAAGGATTCAATGTCGGTCACATCCCCTGCCACGAGCTTAACTTCGGGTTTCTGCAAGTGGCTGATGTCCGAGGTCTTGCGGTGCAAGGCGGTTACCTGCCAGCCGGCTTCCACGAGTAGTTCAACCAGGTGACGGCCCAGAAACCCGGTTCCCCCGGTGACAAATGCTTTCATGATTTGCTCCTCTTGTTTTGCTACCAGGAGTATACCACGAGAGAGCGGCCTGAGGCCGCGTGGAAAGTGGATAGTGAATGGTGGATAGTAAAATCAAAAGAAAAGAAAAGAACTTCTCACTTCCATTCCCTGATTTTACCATCCACTATCCACCGTCCACCATCCACCGAATGATTCCGCCATTGGCGGAATCATTCATGTCTCAGCGCGTCAATAGGATTCAATCGTGCGGCCTTCTTTGCCGGGTAAAAGCCGAAGAATACGCCCACGGCACCGGAAACGCCGAATGCCATCATGACAATCTGGGGTTGAATCATTGCTGTCAGGTCGGTGAAGTGGTTCAGGATAACTCCCACACCGTAAGCAATTCCAATTCCCATTATGCCCCCGATCAAACTCAGAACCACGGCTTCCGTGAGGAAGTGGACAAGGATGTCGCTTTCTCTTGCGCCAACTGCCAGGCGTATCCCGATTTCCCGGGTCCGTTCGGTAACGGAGACCAGCATGATATTCATGATTCCGATTCCGCCGACCAGCAGTGAAACGGCAGCAATGGACCCCAGGAGTAAGGTGAGGATATGAGCGGCACTGGAAGCAGCTTCCGTAATTTCGGCCTGGTTGCGGATGACAAAATCGTCATCTTCCCCCGGCTTAATTTTGTGGGCCTCCCGAAGGAGCTGAGTAAGCTCTTCCTGGGCTGCCGGGATATCTTTAGTGGAAATGGCGGATGCCATCATGTAGCTGATGTACTGTCCTCCCTTGAGGCGGTACAGAACGGTTGTGGAAGGTGCAAGTACCACGTCATCCTGGTCCATGCCCCGGGGGTCCTGACCTTTTTCACTGAGGACGCCGATAACGGTGAAAGGAGTATTGTTGATGCGGATGCGTTCCCCCTCCGGATTGGAATCAGGAAAGAGATTTTCCTTCACCGTCTGTCCGATGACGGCAACTTTGGCCTTGGCTCGAACGTCCCGGTCAGTGAAGAAAGAGCCGCTTTTCAGAGGCCAGGCCCGAATGTCGAGATATGAGGGATCAACACCATAAATCCTGCAGTTCCAATTGCTGTCGCCACCGATGATCTGACCACCTGAAGAAACAATTGCCGATATCCCGGCTGTTAGGGAGGACTCCTTCTGGAGCTTTCGAGCATCTGCAAGTGTGAACCGGTTGTAACTCCCAGCGCCTCGGTTGACACCGCCCATTTGACTGTGGGAAGGAAAAATAATGAGCATATTGGCACCAAGAGCGTCAATTTCTTTCTTGATTCGGTATTGGGAGCCCTGGCCAATGCCCACCATGACAATGACGGCACCCACTCCGATGATGATGCCCAGCGAGGTCAGCAGACTTCGCATTCGATTTTTCAGAATGGATTGGAAAGCGGCCTTGAAGATGTTTCGCCACTTCATGACAGAGCCTCACCGTTGGTGTCATTTTCAAGTGTGGGGAGGGTGGGAAGTACCTCCTTTGCAATCAGTCGATTGGTGACCGGTTTGTCTCCGACAATGCGGCCGTCGCTCATTTGAATTATCCGGTGGGTGTACCGGGCGATGTCCGGTTCATGGGTGACCAGGACCACCGTGATTCCCAGTTCGTTCAGCTCCTGGAAAAGAGCCAGTATCTCGACGGATGTTCGACTGTCCAGATTGCCGGTAGGTTCATCGGCGAGGATGATTGCGGGATTGTTAACCAGGGCCCTTGCGATTGCAACGCGTTGCTGTTCACCTCCGGACATCTGGTTGGGTTCATGATGAACCCGGTCAGACAGTCCCACCTGGTCCAGGGCGTCCAATGCGGCCTGTTTTGTGTCAGTGATTCGGTTTGAACGGTCGTAAAATAAGGGCAATTCGACATTCTCCAGAGCAGAGGTCTTTGCCAGCAGGTTAAACCCCTGAAACACAAAACCAACCTTCTGGTTTCGGATATCGGCGTACTGGTTTCGGGTGAGGTTATTTACGGTTTGTCCGTCCAGCAGATAGTCTCCCTCTGACGGTGTATCGAGACATCCCAGCATGTTCATCAGAGTGGATTTCCCCGAACCGGAGGCTCCCATTATGGAGACAAATTCGCCTGTTTCGACCGAGAGGTCAATTCCGCGAAGAGCATGCACTGTAACAGTTCCCATACTGTAGTTTTTCTTCAGCGTTCTGGTTTCGATAACAGTAGTCATACTTGCTTCCTCAGAGGAGCCGACGGCGCCGGAATGACGGTTGACCGGATTCACTGCCGTCTTTCTGGCGGAGACCAACAATTACTTCCATTCCTTCTTTCAGCTTCCGGGATCGCTTCACGGCAGTATACTTGCCATCTGTCGGGCCTGGAATGAACCCGCTGATTTCCGGTTTCCCATTGTCTCCAAGAATCCATACCAGTTTGAAGTTTCTTCTGTTATTGCGCCTGACTGCCGGTGAAGTCGGGCCGGAGTTTCCTTCCGGTCTTGCCTGCTGTCCACTCCCTGCACGTGACATGCGTTTCTTCATCTGTTCCCGCATGGTTTTCTTCATAGCTTCTGTCGGTTTGAACCGTAACGCGGCGTTGGGTATTAACAGAACATTTTCCAGGTGCTGAGCAATAAAATCTACGGTAGCGGTCATGCCGGGGAGCAGCAGGTGACCGGGATTGTCTGCATTTACAATAACAGTGTAATTGACCACGTTGTTAACAGTAGATGGTTGCAGACGAATCTGCTTGACCATACCACTGAAAGATTTGTCCGGGTAGGCCTCAACTGTGAATCGTACCGATTGGTCCAGGCGAATCTGACCGATATCGCTCTCATCAACCAATGCCTGGATCTCCATTTTGGAGAGATCCGCGGCCACAAGGAACAGGGTTGGGGTTGAGAAGCTTGCTGCCACTGTCTGGCCCGGTTCCACATTCCGCTGGATAATGGTTCCGTCAATTGGGGAACGGATTTCCGCGTAATTCAAGTTGGTCTCGGCGCGATTCAGAGAAGTTTCGGCTGAAATCACAGATGCCTTTGCGGTTGCCAGACTGGTTTTGGCCTGAGTAAATTCCTGGTCGGAAATCATTTTGCCATCGTACAGCCGCTTGCTCCGTTTGAAATCTGCTTGTGCCAATTCTTCCTGGGCCCGCGCCTTCATCAGGCTGGCTTTTGCTTCCTGAACGGCCGATTTCAATACCCGTTTGTCCAGCACGGCAAGGAGCTGGTCCTTCTTGACATGGTCATTGAAATCCACCAATACCTGTTTCAGTGTGCCGGAAACCTGCGTTCCGACTTCCACAGTGCCGATGGCACTGAGGGTGCCAGTACTCGATACGGTGTTTTCAAGGGTTCCTTTGCTCAGTTTGGCTGTTGTGAAAGTCGTTTCCCCGTTTTCTTTTTTCCGAACCGTCACAAAAAAATAAGCACCAACTACCACAGCAATGAGGACCAGAATCACAACAAGTTTTTTCATCAATTTTCCCCCTTTTCATTGCCTGTTCAGAGGCTTTTTCATCTCCTTTGATTATACGGAAATAAAGGTGTGGGGTTTGTAACAAACTGTAACGAAGGCCGACCACAGGTCGGACAGTGATTTGTAACTTGTAATTTGTGATTTGCATGATAGCGAGCGGAGAATACCAGTGTGCCATTGGCTCTTTTTTACAGGTCACCAATCACAAGGTGCGAATTGAAGATCATTCAGCCCTTTGAGCAGAACGATCTATTCTGTTTGTGACGAGACGGAAGATGAACAGGGCAACTGCTGCTGTGAAACCAATGGCCACAAAATAGTACCAGATGTAGTGAGCGTGGGCATATCTGGCTGTTTGTTCGGCTTGTGTCAGCCCCACAAGTGTTTTCGGATCGGGACAGTAAGCATCCAGTAGGAAACCGGACATAAAAAATCCCACCAGTGCGGAAATAAACGAATGAAGATGACTGAACCCCAGATAAACGCCTTCCTCCCCTTTGGGGGCCATAAGGGAGAAGAATTCGAGGAATCGGGGAGAGATGAAGCACTCGGCCATTCCCTGGATGGCGATTCCCACTATCATCATAATGGTGAAAGGATGCATTACCATTCCAAGAAGCGGGATTGAGTTACCTGCAAGATGCTGGAGCCAGGGTCCGGCGGACATGGCGAGAGCGGAAAATGGCATCAACACCATTCCCATAAGCATGGCGGTTACCGCTTTGTATTTTCTTGTCCAATGGGTAATCAGAACAACGAAGATTACGACAACCGCGGGATTCACATTGGCAAGCCATTCCGGCCTTGCGTCTGCTCCCACCATTCGAATAATATATTTGGGCATGGTGGCGTACAACTGCCCCTGAATGGTCCAGAACCCGGCAACTATCAGGGTGAGAATAATCAGACGAGGGGTAGTGAGAATCTTGGCGAGGGCGTACAGCACGGCTTTAGTGGATTTACGTTCAGACGGACTTTCAATGTTCTTGAATACAAAAATGGCAAAAAGCAGAGCAACAAATGCCATTCCGGCGGAGAAGAAATTAACATAGCGAAGTCCCATTCCCTGGCGAATAAATGGAACAAAAGTTTTTCCGCTGAATGCACCGATGTTAACCACCCAGTAAAACAGGGAATAGCCCCGTGCACGGTTCAGTTCAGTCGTTGTTTTGGCGACAGTACCGGTAATCAACGGTTTGATGAAGGAACTCCCTACCATGACCACCAGCAGAAATAGAACGACCATGATTTTGGATTCCACAACAGGTTGGAAGCCCAGCATTGCGTAGCCGAAGGTCAATAATGCGAACGCAAGAATGAGTCCGTTCTTGAAACCGATTCGGTCGGATATAGCTCCGACAAATGGCGGGAGAAGGTAAAGTCCCGCATAGAACAGACCCGCGACAATCCCGGTTTCTTTGTCTGAAAAGCCAACAATATCAGTTAAATACAAGGTTATAACAATAAAAAAACCATAATAGGCGGCACGCTCAAACAGTTCCATGGTGTTTGCCAGCCAGAAATCCATGGGAAATCTCCAGCCCTGTTTACCGGCAGTCATTTCGGCTGTCGTCATTTAATCCTCCGGATACGTAGTGAAGAGAATTCTACACGAAATATAGGATTTTCGATACTTTTTTTGATTTCTTTGAATGAAACAGGTGAATCGTGGAGTATACTTTATGCACCAATTTGAACATGGAGGAGAAGATGAGGAAAACTTTTGCATTGTTTCTTACCGTTTTGGTCATTGTAGGTGGAACAGTAGTCTGCACGGCGGCAGACCATAGCAAAGAGAAAGCGGCTGCAATTCAGTCAGCTACAAGCTGGCTTCAATTGGCGGACAATGGAAAGTACGGCGAAAGCTGGGATAGTGCAGCTGCAATATTCAAAAAGGCAATTTCAAGAGACAAGTGGGAACAGGCGATGAAGCGGGTCCGTAAGCCTCTGGGCAAACTGCTTGCACGGAAGGTAAAATCCGCAACTTACGCCACAAGCCTTCCCGGCGCACCGGACGGCAAATATGTGGTGATTCAATTCGAAACAAGCTTTGCCAACAAGAAAACCGCAGTGGAAACCATCACGCCGATGGTAGACAGCGACGGGAAGTGGCACGTATCCGGCTATTTTATTCGCTAACTGCTGGGAATCGTTGGACGAAGTTTTGAGTTTTGAATTCTGAAGTCTGAATGACAGGTAGAAAATAAAAAAGACAGGGAAAGGCAAATTCCCTGTCTTTTTGTTGGAAATTTTAAACCGATTTACTTGTCAGACGATCTCAACCAGCTCAATATCAAAATTCAGCGTCTTCCCGGCGAGGGGAGGGTTCGCGTCCAATATAATTGTATTTTCGTTCACTTCTGTGATCATGGCCGGGACCTGATGTCCGCCTTCCGCCTGGAGCATTACCTGCATGCCAATTTCAGGTACGATATCTGCCGGTACCTGGCTTCTCTGCATGGGCATAATCATTTCTTTTCGAGCTTCACCGTAGGCTTCTTCCGGTGGCAGCTTCACGGTAGTGGACTCGCCAGCTTTCATGTCCAATACAGCGTTGTCGAAGCCTGAAATCACCATTCCGGCGCCTACTGTAAACTCAAGGGGTTCCCGATCTCTTGAAGAATCGAAAACCTCACCATTTTCCAATGTTCCGGTGTAGTGAACCCGAACCTTATCTCCTGATTTTACTTTTGTCACATTTTCCTCCATTTCCGGCAATATTGCCGGCAAAAGTCCAACAAGGGTAACATAGGGGACAAGTAGGAACAAGGTTGAGTTTAAGTTTGAGTTCAGACAGTGAGACAAGCGGGGATAAGTGGGGATAATATGGCCGATTCCCTGTCTTTACTTAAACTCAGACTTAAACTCAAACTTGCCTTTTCCTACATTCCCACAATGTGGAGCCAGAAAGTAAAAGTGAATATTGAACCGATTGT
>CBEUWV010000061.1:0-9152 GCA_965546895.1 uncultured bacterium | reverse complement strand
CCAACTGGCGCACGAATCGGTTCATAGTGGGAGTATTTTTCACCGTTTACATGAACTGATTCGATGGTGATGGGGGGAGAAACTGTATTCATTGGCATTTTATCCGGATAAATGACAATGGCTCCCTTGATGCTGGAAAACCAGAGAGCCCCATCCGCTGCCCGGCAGGCGGCAAACTGGGCCGGTCCGTTGCTTTCAGTGGCTTTGACGCCTTCGGCTTTCCCATAAGACCTGCAGATGATGGAATCTCGCACACCTTCTTCCATTTCTTTCAGAGCGGACTTTTCAAGAGTAAAAATCCCTCGATTGCAGTTCATCCAGAAATTTCCACTGCCATCTTCAGTGATGGAAAAGATAGAATCACTGTACAAGCCTTCCCGCATGGAAAAGCGCTGAAAATGTTCGTTCTCGTAGTGAAACAGTCCGTCGTTCCCGGTGCCGATCCAGATAGAACCATCCGGATCGGGATGAATGGCCCATATGCCGGTATTGGTAAATCCGTTTCTGGAATTGAAAACTCTAATTTCCCCATTTGAAATCCGGTTGATACCATTGTTGTATGTTCCCGCCCAGATGGCCCCTTCTTTGTCCAGTGCCAGTGAATAAACATAGTTTCCTGAAAGGCCTTCCTTCGTTGTGATGGTACGGGTCCCGGTTTTCGATATGACACAGATGCCACCGCCATTGGTTCCGACCCAGACATCTCCGTTTGGCAGTACCAGGATCGCCCGAACGATATTGTTGGACAAGCCGTTTCTGGTAGAGTAGTTCTTTAAGTGACCGTTTTTCAAATGAAATAATCCGTTTCCATATGTGCCGATCCATAGGGAGCCGTCATTACCCTCTGCCAGGGACCAGATAAAGTCAGCATCCAGGTTCTTGATGGTGGTGAATTTATCGTTCTGATACCGGCCCAGACCACCCCCGACTGTTCCGATCCAGACTGTTCCGTCTTTCCCCGGCAGAAGACTGCGGACACTATCGACTGGGAGGCCATTTCTGGAATTAAGTAAGGTGAATTTATCGTCCTTCAGTTGAAACAACCCGCCCCGAGTACCGACCCACAAACTACCTTCCCGGTCCTCAAGCAAGGCACGCACCGATGTATTTGAGAGCCCGTCTTTTTCGGATAGAACGGAAAATTGACCCGTTTGTGATAACGAGAACAGTCCCCCGCCGTTGCTGCCGATCCACAGAGAACCTTCCCGATCCCGAAAAATGGCCCGGACATCTATCAGGCCAGGTTCCGTCTGACCAATTCTTTCAAAATGCTTATCCCGTACCGTAATCACCCCCATTCCCTGAATTCCGATCCAGAGAGTAGCGCCGGATGGTTCCATATAGAGTGTATGGATGCTCATCTTTGGAAAATCGGATGGAGCGTCGAAATGAACAATTTTACCTTCCTGAATACGATTCAGACCATGGGGCGTTCCAATCCACATTCCCCCTTCGGGTGAAGGTGCCAGAGCAGAGATATACACATTAGACAACCCTTGTTCATCTGTAAAAGACTTGAAGCTCCCCATGTTGTCATACACGCTGAGGCCCCGGTTGGTGCCGATCCAGACGTGGTGGTTCCGATCTTCACTGATTGCAGTAATGAAATTGCCGGCCAGCCCGTCTGCTACATCAAAATGCCTGAAAACGCCCTGCCGGTAGCAGGTGAGCCCGCTTGGCGTGCCAATCCACAGACAACCACGGCTGTCTTCAAAAAGCGCCTTGATGGTGTTGTTTCTCAGTTCCGGAACCTTGCTTTTATTGAAAACGGTGAATTGTTCGCCATCATAGCGGGCAAGTCCCTCGAAAGTGCCCATCCAGAGGTATCCGTCTTTTGTCTGAACAAGATTCATGACGGAGCTCTGGGGGAGACCATCTTCCGTAGTATAGATGTTCAGGGTGTGTTGATCCGGTTTTTTTGTTGGGTCCAGCGCAGATGCAGGGGAAATCGCCGTGAAGAAAATGACAAATACTGTGAGAGACAAAAGCCCCCTGTACCAACGATGATATTTTTTCACTGAATCCTCCTATTCCAATTATATCCAGAGAAAGGCGGGAATTGCAACGGAAAAATGGCCAGGCCGTATCGGTTGCAATCAGTAATTGGAGTGCTTTTCTGAAAGCAGGGAATTTATATCAGTCAGCCATTGCAGCTTGAATGCATGATTCCGGGGGCTGGGGTGGGCAAAGCGCAGGGGATACCCGGGGGCCTGGACACCGAAAAGTCTACGTCTTCCCATTGACTGAATACAACGCTCTGCCAGCTCGACCAGCCGGGGGCTCTGTCCCCAACCGGCAATGACAGGTCCCCGGTTCATAGAGAGCCGAAGACCCCATTCTTTTTGTCGCTCAATGGAGAATATGGAATGCACAGATCCCCCCGGTATTTTTTTGAGATGGGAGGCTGTCTCAAGAAAATTCACACTGTTCGGGTTTCGTAGATCAGAGAGGTTGACGACCCGCACATGATTCCAGTTCTGGACGATCATCAATCGCATGACCTGGTACTGGGTCGTATCCGGGACGGTGGGGACAAGGGGCTGCGTCAACTCCATTGTTCTGATTGCACCTGCGGCGACCCCGCGATCTTCGTGGGCGGGAGAAAGGGGGCGGGATGAGCCCGGATTCATCATAATAACCAGGGCATCTGAATGTGAATCGGCAATCTTTTTCCGGAATCCCACGAATTTATCTGTCTTCAGTATTTCCAGAACACTCCGACAGGGAAATTCAAGGCCATTTTCCAGAACGAGACGGTAAAAGTGGCCGAGGCAAAAATATTGTTGTTTCAGTTTTTCAGCGGGGATGAATGATTCTGTCATCGTTATCGGACAAACGCATGCCAGAGGGAGAGCGCCCATACTACCCCGGCAATAAAAAGGGAGAACATGACTGCAGCGGAGCCGCAGTCTTTGGCCTTTCCCGCCAGCTCGTGGTAATCCGGTGAAACCATATCCACAATGGATTCAAGGGCGGAGTTCAGGAGTTCTACAAGCAGTATCAGGAGGAGGCTCACAATCATAAGAATGCGGTTTACAGGTGCGACGGGCAGGAAACAGGCAGCAGGAATAAGAATGACAGCCAGAAACAACTCCTGCCGGAAGGCAGCTTCCGTTTTTGCAGTGGCAACAATCCCCTTGATGGAGAAACGTGTAGCATCCAGGATATGGCTCACACCTTGAGATGCTTTCATCGAACCTTCTTTGTTCTCCCTATTTTCAGGCATATATTCCTCCATGACATTGTAGCGGATATCAGTGGTCTTTCAAGTATTCAGGGTGGTGTAAGGGCGGGCAGGCTCCCTGAAGGCGGTATTCAGAGACGCTACCCGACCGGTCTTGTAGTTAAACCCCACCATTACAGAATATCCCCGGGCTTTTTCTTCTCCTGTTTCAGGATTCATGAGGATGTAGTTAAACCGATAGCTTTTTTCCCGGACATGAGAAAGGAAACAGCGAACAATGATTTTGTCTTCGTAAAAAATAGGTTTACGGTAGATCAGATGATTTTCCGCCACAACGGAGTAGAATTCAGATTTTCCTGAAAATTCGGGGATCACTTGATCGCGAAACCCGATTCGTGCCTGTTCCAGATAGGTGAAATAAGTGGCGTTGTTCACATGTCCCATGGCGTCAAGGTCCCGGAATCGCACAGTAACCGGTACGTCTACGGTTTTTTCAGGCAGTAAATCGGCAGATGTTTTCTCTGCTGATGTGTTACGAAGATTCATTTGTCCTCCAGAGAACAAGTCCAGCCATTACGATGAATACCAGATCCCGTACAATATCCAGGAATCCCAACGGCTCTTCGGATGCGGCAAAGCATCCACAACTGGTATCAATGCCTCGAATCATTGCCTGCCCCATCGCAATAATGAACACGACATTCAGTCCGATAGTGAACCACGCGGACAGTGATGTGTAGATTCCACCCAGAAGCAGAAAGCCAAGCACCAGTTCAAGGGAAGCCAGCAACAGGGCAAACACGGGCGTGATGGCAGCGGGCAGCATATGATAGCGGGCAACAGCCTCTGAGAATCCGGGCCAGTCCAGTAGTTTGGGTACAGCCGCATATAAAAAGACTGCGGCAAGCCCCAGACGGCTTATTGTTGCAAGGATTTCTGAAATCCGGTATCGGTTGATACCGGGTAACGGGCTTGCTTCCATACTTCCATTCCTCCTTTGAAGACAATAATCTTTCTTTCAGGGATACCGATTTCTACCAGTTTCTTTGCCAGGATGTCGCTGAGGTCACACCCGATACCGGTGCAATACACTACGAGATTCGGCGCTGAATTCAGCATATCTTCCAGCTTGAAGAGAAGATCCATCCCGGCTTCGTCATGAATGGACAAGTTAATGGAGCCAGGGATGTGCCCTTCAGCATACTGTTCAAAGGGGCGGGCATCCAGAAAAAGAACATTGCCTTTTTCAAAAATTGCATGTATCTTTTCTACGCTTTCTTTTTTTGCGGGTTTTTCGGATGGCGTGGCAGCAAACACGGTCAATG
Source organism: uncultured bacterium (assembly GCA_965546895.1). Lineage (GTDB taxonomy): Bacteria > Acidobacteriota > Holophagae > Thermotomaculales > Thermotomaculaceae > UM-FILTER-49-7. Next base: position 4,643 of record CBEUWV010000061.1, on the reverse strand, counting down.
CCACCATCATTGTCAGTGCCAGAATTGCAAAGAATTCACGAACCATCTTCCGGGTCCTCCAATTTAATCATGCCTTCGTTCTTCATCATCGTGATGAACATTCCGACCCGTTCATGGGGCGGGGTTACCCGTTCCCCGAACCGTTCTCCGACGATCTCAGTAATTTCCATGACGGTTTTTTTGCCGTCGATGAGCTGCCAGACCATAGTGCCGATTTCATCCAGCTTCACCTTCATTGTTGGCTTTTTCAGCCTGGGCTGAATATGCCTGGCTGGCCAGCCGGAAGAAAAGCGGGGGAGAAGGACCACCGCCTTCTCCCCTTCCATTTCAAACTCCCGAATCCGGTTTGGAACCAGGGTTAATAGATTTTTGTCTTTATGTTCTTCAGTCATTCTCTTTTTTCAACACTCCCAACGGGATCTTCACCAGCATGTACCCCAATGCAAACATCACGAGTATGCTGACCAGGAAGGTGGAATTAGGCCACACGTTGGGAACTTTCACATCAAAGAAGAAGAGGGCTGCAAATAGCAATCCGATTAGCGCTTCTCCGGCTATGAGGCCGGATGCCACCAGTACTCCTCTGTTTTCCACTGAAGACTTTTCTTCGTCTGAAAGGTTGCGTCTGGCAATGATGGAATCGATAACCCAGCGAATGATACCGCCGACAAAAATTGCAGCGACAGTTTCAAATGAGAGATACATTCCAACACAAACCAGCATTGGACTCTTTACCCGAAGGAGGATAAATCCGATAGCCATGATAATGCCGACTATGATCAGTGGCCATACCATGTTGCCTCCGACGATACCTTTTGAAAGCTGTGCCATGAGTCCAGCCTGTGGGGCTGCCAGCACATCACCGCCAAAACCGCCGATATGTCCGTCAATAGCGGCCTGCTTCAGGTCACCTGCATTGAGGATAAAGAGAGGAACCCACATGACACATGCTGCGACGACGACGCCGATTAAATCCGCTGCTTCCATTTTCCAGGGTGTACCACCGAGGATGTATCCCACCTTCAAATCCTGAAGCATTTCCCCTGCCACTGCGGCAGATACGCAGACAACGCCGGCAACTGCCAGGACGACGATAATACCCTGCGTTCCTTTGGCACCCAGTGCCACCATCAGAATTGCAGCTACTACCAGTGTAGAGATTGTCAGGCCGGAAATGGGGTTATTGGAAGAACCGATAAGTCCAACGAGGTAGCCGGAAACGGCAGCAAAGAAGAACCCGGCAATGAGCATAACAAGTGCTGCCACCAGTGCGGGCCAGAAAGAGGCAGCGCCCCAACCCATGAACCACCAGTATACGATAAAAGTAACGACGGAAAGAACGGCCATCCCGCCAAACACAAACTTGATGTTCAGGTCTTTGTCAGTGCGGATGGTTGTAGATTTTGCTGTCGCAGCTTTTTTCACATCATCCACTGAGCGTTTGATGCCGGCGAAAAGGGATTTCCGCATCCCGTATAAGGTGTAAGCAGCGCTCATCAACATGCCGCCGATGGCAATGGGCTTCACGATAGTAGCGAAGATAACTTTGGAAACTTCCACCCATGTCATGGAACCACTGTGGACAAAGGGTAGATACTGCGGAGCCAGAACCAGCATGAGCAATGGAACAAAAAGTCCCCAGGCCAAAACACCACCCGCAAAGTTCAACGCGGCCAGTACCGGACCGATAATATAACCCACGCCAAAGAACGCCGGGCTCAATGCCGGTGACTTCAGCAGAAATCCGCCGCCGGTATTAACGCCGGCAAATCCAGCTTTTGCCTTGGCTGTTCCCGGAACAACTTTCTGGGCGAATCCGATAAAGGCCTCCCAGCTTCCTTTAAATACGTGGAAGTTCTTGAGAAATTCCACCAGACCACCGGTGAACATCGCATAAAACAGATACTTGGCACCCGTCACACCGGAGCGACCTGCCTTGTGGATCTCAGACGCGGCGACAGATTCCGGAAACGGCAGTGTGGCATCTTCCACCATTACCCTACGGAGCAGGGTAACAAAGAGGATACCGATGATACCACCCACCAGCATGATGACGGTGGATTTCCAGTACCCGGCAAAAGAACCGAAAAATTCCGGATCCCAGACGCCGGAAATCAGGAAGGCGGGCAATGTGAAGATGGCACCGGCAGCAATGGATTCACCGATGGAGCCCACGGTCCGGACTACGTTTTCTTCCAGAATATTGTTGTCCTTGAACAGGCGCAACAATGCCATTCCCAACACAGCAGCCGGATAGGTTGCCGCAATGGTCATACCCGCTTTTAATCCCAGGTAAGCGTTGGCTGCCCCCAGGATGACGGCTAAAATAAGTCCAATAATCAGCCCGCGGACGGTGAATTCCTTCAAATTCTGGTCAGCGGAAACAAAAGGTTTGAAACTCAAATCTACCTCCCCCATTCGGAATGTTCTTCGCTATCATACCAGAAACATCCGTTTGATTGAATGGAAAAGAACTTCCTCAGAAAGCGATTGAGTTTAAGACCCCGTGTTCAGTCCCGTATTTCCATGTTTTTGGTAAAACAGGTTGCGTTATTCGATTGAATTTGCCATATTATGAAGAAGGAAATAGAGTTATGGGAGGCGATTATGCGTCGTGAACGTGGTTTTACACTGGTGGAATTACTCATTGTGGTGGCAATCCTGGGAATTCTGGCTGCCATTGCAATTCCTGCTTATATGGGGGCCCAGACACGGGCGTTCAACAAAGCGGGGAAAGAAGAATGCAGGACACTGGCATCTGCAATGGAGGTCTACTATCAGGAACACGCCAGTTATGGGGCAGATGCCACCCTTGTGGGAACAGTTGCGATCAACGGACGATATCCGGCCTATCAACCTTCAACAGACATCCAGTTTGATATGCAGGTTCAGATAGCTGGAGGCGGCCAGACATATACGATTACCTGTACCCCAAAAGCCGGTGCCCGACAATTTGGAAACCACATGACAGCTCTAACTCTAAATGAAAGGAATGAAATGGACTGGCAGCCATAATGGACTGGTTCGGCGCGTTCCCCATCATTGGATTTTTCTTTGGCCTGATTTTCGGCTCCTTCTTTAATGTCTGTATTTATCGCCTACCCAGGGATGAATCCATTGTTAAGCCCCGGTCCTTTTGTCCCGGTTGCGGGAAGACCATTCCCTGGTATGAGAACATTCCCTTGTTCAGTTATCTGTTTCTCCGGGGAAAATGCTCTACCTGCGGGGGCACAATTTCGTTTCGATATTTTTTTGTAGAATTGATCACAGGACTGGCATTTGGCTTTGGCGTGTTTTATTACGGACTTTCCATAAAGGCGGCTGAATTTGTAATTCTGGCATCCCTGATGATTATTCTTTTTTTCACTGATCTATATGAGCGGATTCTTCCGGATGAAATTACTCTGGGGTTCATCCCGGTGGGTCTGATCTTTGCCTTTTTCTCCATGGAACGGACTCTCAAGGAGTCCCTTCTGGTGGCCATTCTCGGCGCCGGCGGATTGGCATTGATTGCCTGGATCTATTTCAAGATTAAGAAAATCGAGGGCATGGGGATGGGGGACATTAAGATGCTGGCCCTCATGGGTGCATTTCTGGGGATAAAGGCCTTCCTGGCCCTGTTGATTGCGGCCCTTCTGGGCACCATTGCCGGGCTCTTCATTATTTATGTTCTGAAAAAAGGGAAACGCTACGAGATCCCCTTCGGCTGTTTCTTGTCCATCGGTACACTGGTTGCCTACATCTATGGGAACGAGATGCTTGCCTGGTACGTGCACCGCTTCATCGCGCATACGCTCTGAGGCGTAGGAGTTGGAGCAGGAGGCGGAAAAATAAAGACAAAGGATTTACCGTAGAGGTACAGACTTGTCAGTTAGCGTTCAACACTTAACATTTATCATTCGGCCGAAGGCCGTCTGCTCCTGCTCCTGCCCTTTTTCAGGGAGGACTTACTTCCCATGTTGCAAAAGTCGGGTTGGAGTAAGCGAGTAGATCAGCTCAGAAGTTTTTTCATCGAATCAGAGAGTTCCTGGAGACGGTAGGGTTTGGACACCAGATCCACTGCGCCCTCGTCCCTGGCAATATATTTTAAAAAAACTAAAATCTTCTTGAATTTGACAGTTAAAAAAAAGAGGCAGGGAATATTATTTTCTCTTGACAAGTGTCAACCATATTATTTTTGTATGATGTAGCTGATTATACGGCGAAGAATGAATGAATAGCCTGAAAGTGACGCAATGATTTTTATTTCTAGGTTGGCAAGTATCAGTAGAGCTAAAATAATAAAAATAGATAGATACTGCAGATGTTCAGCGGAATGTATCACTATCAGGTCAAGTTATATTTTAAAAAGTATAAATGTTTTACTTTCGAAGATCTTCTTCAAAGGTTTCTTTATCTCATCACTTATTGTTTTTAATTTCGTTTTTGGAATAGCAATAAATTTTTTCTCACCATTATGTAAAATAGTTTGAAAAAAGTCTCTTGATATACTGTTTGAATAGTGCTTTCTTGTATCTCCTTTAGATAAAACCAAGATAGCTTTATCATTAGAATAATATTGTGCTGAAAATGGTCTGCTATACATATAATATATCTTTGTGTTTTTACTTGACAGTGATTGATATTTCGCAAGCAAATATTTT
>CBEUWV010000060.1:0-9276 GCA_965546895.1 uncultured bacterium | reverse complement strand
CCCACCAGATGTGCCCTTCACTCTCCGTTTCCCGAACAATGTATTTGTCATTTGCAGCCCGGGCCGTGTGCTTCCCGGTGTTGACAATCAATGGACCCATATGGGCAATGTTTCCCTCCCGACGGAAAAGTGCTTCTTCGTAGAGGGCGGCGGAAGGAAGGTTCCAGTAAGCTTTGCGAACATTTTTCAGTCCCAGGCTTTCCAGGTTAAACTCACTGGCCCGCTCCGTGGCGATCTTCTGCGCCGGCGTTTTGATATTCAGAAAATCCATCATAGCCAGTCCCTCACAAGTTTGTGGTCGTTGATAAAGATTTCGTTGGGAGAAGTGGTATCCAGCGCCCATTTTATCCGGGCAATACCTTCGGTGATATCCTTTACGCTCTTGCAGAATGATAGTCTTAGAAATCCTTCCATGCCGAAAGCACTTCCCGGAACCGTAACCACCATGACTTTCTTCAACAGAAAATGGGCCAATTCCTCAGATTTGTTGCTGTAGGCCCGAAAATCGGCAAGGCAATAGAGTGCCCCGTCCGGCTTCGTGATACGAATGCCGTTGAAGCCTTCCAGCTCCTGGACCATCAGGTCCCGGAGATTCTGAAGGGTGAGCCGGAGGTTTTCTACGGTACTCTGAATGCCGTTCAATGCCCCGGCTGCAGCCGCCTGGGAGACGGCTGGGGGACAGGAGGACCCATGCCCCTGGACTTTTATCATTGTCTGAACCAGTTTCCGCGGCGCCACTACCCAGCCGATGCGAAACCCGGTCATGGCATAGAGCTTTGAAATACCGTTGAGGATGATAATCTTGGAATCATCAATATCCCGGTCGGTGAATCGGGTGGCCGGTACGCAGCTTTTGCCGCTATATACCAATTTGTGATAGATATCATCCATGATGAGCCAAATGCCTTTTTTCTCACAGAATTCGACCATTTCCCGGATGAAGTCTTCTGTGTAAATCGCGCCGGAGGGGTTATTGGGGTTGTTCAGGATAATTGCTTTGGTATAGGAGGTGACCGCATCCGCTATCTCGGAAAAACGCGGCTGAAAGCGCCCGTCTTCCGGATGAACAATGACTGGAACACCGTAGGCGATTTTCACCATTTCCGGGTAACTGACCCAGTAAGGGGCCGGGATAATAACTTCGTCCTGAGGGTTGAGAATACTGGCCAGTATGACACTGAGGGATTGTTTGGCGCCGCCGGAGGCGATTACCTGATCCGGTGCCACCTGACGGCCGTAATTATCATCCACGTACCGAATGATGGCCTGCTTCAGCTCAGGGGTTCCGTCCGTGGGTGTGTAGTGGATGTTGGCATCAGAAAGTTTTGCCATGGCGCTTCGAATCGCGTCCACCGGCGTCGGGCTCTTGGGTTCGCCAATGCCCAGGTGAATAACCGGCTCTCCCCGCTCCCGCATCTTTCGTGCTTCTTCATTGAGCCGCATAGTGGGCGATTCAACCAAAGACCTTGCCATCAGGCCGATACTCATGGGGTGCTCCTCCATTTTGTTCATTTTATCAGGAAAACATGATTAAAAAAGATCCGCTTGCGTCTACAGCTCCGCAAATAGTGTTACGGTTATAACGTAAATTCACACCCCTGTCAATTGAGCAAACCGACGACACGGATGGACCTCTATACGCAAATTGTCCAATGCCACCGGCTTGAAAGCGGGGGTTGTTTGTGATGATGTAAAGGTTTTTCTTGACATTCGGGCCAATGAACCGTTAAATAATGGTATGGAATACACGTTGTTGCTGATCAGTTTGTTGGTCAATATTCTGTTGCTCATACTTTTGGTGTGGACTCGCCGAAAACAGGAAACCTACCGTCGCACCGCCAGTCGCCACAAGGAATATCTGGAAATGTTCATTCACGATATGAAAAATCCTCTGTCTGTTTCCAAGAGTTCGCTGGAGCTGCTCCAAGATCCGGAAATGACAAATATGCTCAGTGTTTTTGAACAAAAAAAATACATTGCCAACGCTCTGGATTCCATAAATCGAGTCTTTGCAATGGTACTGAATGCTCTGGATGTGTCCAAGTACGGCGGCGGTGGCTTGACCCTGGTGCTTGAACCGGTTGACATCCCTCTCCTCGTTGAGGAAACAAAACGGGAATTTCAGATTCGTCTGCAACTGGAAAAAAAGGAAATCCTTTTCTACCCGCCTGAATCTTTTGATCTGGCTATCGCGGACCGGGATGTCTTGAAGCGGGTCCTTGAAAACATCATTTCCAACTCATTGCGTCATACGAAAGAGGGGAAGGGTAGAGTGGAAATTTCCCTTACCATGGACAAAGAAGCAGGTAAATACGACATTCGGATTATCGACAATGGGGAAGGGATGGAAGAAACTGATCTCGAAAAAATATTTCAGGCATTTATTCAGCTCAATCCGGAAAGGCGCAAAGAACAGATGGATACCGGAATCGGACTCACCTTCTGTAAACTGGCAGTGGAAAGGCACGGCGGTAAGATACTGGTAAACTCAACCCGGAACGTAGGCACTGTGTTTACCATCCAGATGCCAATGGACGTGCGGGACAATGCCTGACAGTTCCCGTTTTCAGGATCATAAAGAACTCTTAAAATGCAAGTTCTGCGGTATTAGCGAAGAAGAAACCACAATGCTGCAAAAATGCCCCATGTGTTTTTCCATATTCTGCCCCAACTGCGGCTACTCTTTCGGAGGACGCCAGTTCTGCTCTAAATCCTGTGCCGATTATTTTTACTTCGGTGAAGGGGACGAAGAAGAATGATAGAAGAAGTGTTCTGTGCGAAAGAAGTGATAAGTGATGAGTGATGGGTGACAAAAGACAAAGAATGGCTAATTTCTATTCTTAACTTAAATTCAAACTTAAACTTAAACTTCTTTTCCCCGTCATTCCCTTCTGCCTCGCACTTTCTGCCCCCTACCCAAGACACTATTTGTGGAATGTTTTCAGGAAATTTTCAACTTCGGGGATACCACCCTGAAGTATCAGGTATCCATTGTAGGGTTCTCGCTCCGTTGTTTCGCCACTGATGGGCGTCAACATGATTTCCTTCACCTTCTCCAGATCATCTGTCTGTCCCAGCGCCCATCCCAGCTTGATGTAAGCCACTTCCGGCAGCATGTTATCCGTGGGGATAATACCCAGATTCATCAAGTCTCGACCGGTATCGTACACAAACATATGGGCGTATCCCCAGAGGGTCTGAACAGTCATGTAGATAGCGACCCCCTTTTTACATGCCCGTTCTATTGCCGGATAGACCGCTTTGTTCACATGCCCCAGGCCGGTCCCGGCAATCACTATCCCCCGGTATCCATTGTCCACCAGTGAATCTATGATGTCCGGCATCATGTTCGGATAGTAGTAGAGCAATGATACTTTCTCCTCAAAGTAGGGGAGAATCTGGACATCACGATCTGTGCGTCTTTTTCGATAATCGTTACGCAACGGGGTGATTACATTTTTCTGAACAGTTGCCACGGGGAAATCACCGATTGTCCTGAAGGTAGATCGATAAGATGAATGCATTTTTCGCACGCGGGTCCCCCGATGCAACAGGGCGTATTCGTCAGAGGTCGGGCCAAACATGCACACCAGAACTTCAGCAATATCGGAATGTGCGGCAGTTGTAGTAGCATGAATCAGGTTAAGGGCGGCATCTGATGAGGGTCGATCCGACGAGCGCTGGGAACCCACCAGTACCACCGGTACCGGTGAATTCTGGACCATGAAGGAAAGTGCGGCTGCCGTGTGGTGCATCGTATCGGTTCCGTGACCGACAACAATCCCATCGACACCATCTCGAATCGCCTCACCGATTGCTTTCGCCAGTATCTTGTATTCCCCGGGGCCCATATTTTCGCTGAATACACCGAAAAGTTTTTCTGTTGTTAAGTTGCATATGTCAGCCAGTTCCGGCACCGCTCCGTACAATTCACCGGGGGAAAATGCCGGAATTACGGCACCGGTACGATAATCAAGGCGCGACGCAATGGTCCCCCCGGTACCAAACAGTTTGACATTGCGTTTTTCCGGTGACATTGGGAATTCCTTTTCAGGAATTTTGTAGTTCGCCTTCCGGTATCCGATTTCTTTCATTGCCGTGATGGTGTCTACGGTAATCCCGATGTTGTAGCCGGTTACCAGTTTCAAGACGATATGCTGATCGTCGTCACTTTCCGATCGGGGCAGAATAATTCCGGTAAATGTGCCGCGGGTGGTTGAAATCACAGTTTCTCCCCATACGCGGGCCTTATAGGAGCGCAGTGTTTCCAGCGCAGCACCCTTGTAGCCCTTGAACATCTCAAGCATCTGCCACCTCCACAATTCTGTTTTTCAGGGAGGCAAGATTGATATTTCCCAATGCCGGTCGACGAAGCTGCTCCATCACCCACGCTACACAGGCCTCCGGCTGATCAGAAATCCTGATTTCCTGGAATTTTTTGATGAGAATGGGAATTTGACTGTGAATTCGATCAGCCTCTGTTTTCCGATAGCCGATAGTTGAGCCTATGGAATCAAAATCCATGTTGGGATGCTGATACAGTTCTTTGAGCATCTCCGGCAGGATGTTTGTGTCCATTCCTTTATCCGTAATATATTGAAAAAGTTCTATGATTCGTTCATTGTGGAATGGTGCAGAGGGACTGAAATGGCCTTCAAGGTACTTCAATCGGTGTCCCAGCAGGGTTCCGGCAAAAACAGGTGCCACCTGAAACCGGTTAATCAGGGTTTCAAGCAGGGGAAACAGATTGCGACTCAGAATGTACGCATATGTATCCTCAGGCACATGCCATTCATCCAACTTCTGAATCATTTTGGACACGTCATCCGGAAGACCTGAACGAATGGCCTCGATTTCACTGTCTGAAATGGCAATTGGTGCGGAGTCCGTGTCCGGATACATCCGGTTCGGTCCCGGCAGTACACGTTCAAAGATCGTTGTACCGTCCGGCATTGCCTTGCGCGTTTCATCCGGAACTCCCTCAAATGCAAGTTGGCACCGCTCTCTGATTGTCTCCAGAGCCGTTGGAATATCCTCTTTGGGGCCCCATACCAGAATCCACGCGTCGGATTCTTCACATTGAACAAGTGAGCGGATCGCTTCATCAAAAGACTCCTTTACTTCCCCATTCAGTTTCTCCGAATGGCTCATAAAGGGCGGTTCCAGACAGGCAATAACCTTTAACCGGTCTTTTATTTCGTCAGCAAACATCCGTCCCGGCCCTGTAAAATTGGAAAGGATGGCCCCGAATCCCTTCAACCGGACAGCCACTACGCGAAATCCCTTTTCCCATGCTGTCCTCAAGGGATAACAATCATCACTGATTAGAGAAGCCGGCAAATCGACTTCCCGCATGTCAACGGTTTTCTTTTTTCTGAAGCGGGCCCCCAACTCATCTCGAATGTGCAGCAACGCAAGCTGTCGAAACGCCTCATTGTGTGTCAACTTCGGGATGTCGTGAATTCTGGCTACGCCCTTGATCTCAATACGCCGCCCCCCCGTAATTGAAACATTAACGTCCTGACGCGCGGCACCGATCCCGGTTCGGACTTTCCCGGTACTGCGTGTCAGAAATCGGATATACTGCCCCGCCTGATACACCTCCGCCGGTGTTGCCATGTCTGGCCCGGTGACGGCCTCAATTAAGGGCATACCCAGGCGATCGGTTCGATACACCCGGTCGTGACGGATATCGGAAACCTCCCGGCAAGAGTCTTCCTCCAGACTGATTTGAATAATCTTAATCTGTTTGTTCCGGATTGGAATGCTTCCGTCAATACCGATTATGGCTGTCCGCTGGAAACCCGTAGGGATACTGCCATCAAGATATTGTTTTCTCGTAATATGAACCTCACCGACAACAGACGTCTTCAAAAGCAGGGCGATCTCCATTGAAATTCTCAGTGCCTCCCGATTCAGCAGAAATGGGGGAGTGTCGTCAAACTCATAGGTGCATGCCGTATCGTTGCGTAAACGGTAAAATATATTCTTCCGAGTCTTGAACTCCATCAATGCCGTGCCATCATATTCCCCCAGTTCACTTAAGGTCGGACGCATATGGCGCACAATTTCAGCGTCATACTCCTCATCTTTCTGGTAATGTCCGGAAGGACAGTGGCAGAACAATTTCTTCTCTGTTTTCAATTGCTGATGAATTTCCAGGCCGCACTTGAATCCCATTGAGCGGTAAAGGTCATCGGCTGCCTCTGCGTGTGTGACATAGCCGACATTCTTCCTACTCTTGGCAAAGTTTTCATCAGGGGAAACAACTTTTTTCATACCAACCCTCTCTTGACCTGTTGGGAACAACTACGGGAACACATACTGACTTCTTGGCGTTACCATTCCTGTATTTCCACTGAGGTCGAGATTTTCAGCTGGAAGACCGGGAAGTTTTTTATGTGTCAATTTTTTACCCCTGCCGCTCTGATGGCAACGATTATAACATGCAAAAAAGAAGAGAAATCCTCATCTTCTTCTTTTTCCGAAACACGTTTTACAGGAATGGCGGCGACTTTTAAGATGAATGCTTTTCTGTATTCAGGGTTTGTTTGTGAAAAGACAGTGTGAGCGAAAGAAAATGGCGTCCCCAAGGGGATTTGAACCCCTGTCGCCGCCGTGAAAGGGCGGTGTCCTGGGCCAGGCTAGACGATGGGGACGCAAATGAAAATGGTGAGCCCAGATGGGTTCGAACCATCGACTCCCTGCTTAAAAGGCAGGTGCTCTACCAACTGAGCTATGGGCCCGCTCTACTGCCAAAGAACATTGCCGGCTTGAGCCGACAGCTATGAGATTGTAATGACCGGGATGGCCTTTGTCAATAAAAAACTTCCCGTTCACCGGCGTATCAGTCCCTCTCTGCGGTTTCCGGCAGTTTCGAGCTGAATTCGTAGAGAATGATTCCAGCGGCAACAGCTACATTCAGAGACTCAATGGCACCGGTTCCGGGTATAGTAACTGTCAGGTCTGCCCGCTCCCGAAGCTCGTCACTGACGCCGCCTCCCTCGCTTCCCATGACCAGCGCAAAAGGCTGGGATGGAGAAACATTTCCAAGGAATTCAGCGCCCCTTGTGTCTGCAACATAAACTGTCCGGCCGGGTTCCCCAAGTTTAAGCTCAAGATCCTTTTTTCCAAATCTCAAGACCTGCAGGTTGAATGTGCCGCCTTTGGCAGCCCGAAGTGCTCTGAGAGAGAAGGGATCTGCGCAATCATCGTTCAACCAGGCCCCGGTTACACCGAACTGGACGGCGCAGCGAAGAATGGCTCCAACATTTGCAGGGTCCTGAACACCATCCAGAACCACAACACGCTCATCTTCCCGCTCCCCGTCAGGGACCAAAGCAGAGAAAATAGCAATGAATCCGGAAAAGGATGCCATGTCGGAAATGGGAGCCAGAAGAGATTCCTTGACATCCACCGGATAAAATTCCTCAAGAAACGGAAGATTTGTACAGGAATAAACCTGTTCCGGTCGAAATCCGGCTTTCAGGGCTTCCTGAAACACGTCGGCATCATCAACCAGAAACTGGTTCATTCGGCGCCGATACTTTCGATGTCTTAGCTTTTTCAATGTCTTAATGGCTGGATTGCCTGGGGATGAAATCATAATTCCTCCAATACGCCCATAGAGCGTCCTCTTCTCAAACTCATGTAAATGGACAGCCGTTTACCGGGAGTCTCCTTTTCCAAGTCTACTACCCGGATGATTTTCGCCAGACCTTTCTGATCCGGCAACAGGTCCTTGAGCCGATTGGTTGCGTTTCGAATAAAGTCACTGTTGAATTCAGTGGCAGGGTCATCGAGAAAGATGGAAAGGGGAAAGATATTTGCTTCAATCAGGTCCAGATAAAAATGTGTCCCATACGAGACATCTGACGAAAAACCACCTTCTTTTTCAGCCAGTTCAACCAGAACTGCGCAGTTGTTGATGTCACCGTACCGAACGTTCACTCCCAGTTTTACGTCAAGAGTGCCCCATCGGCCAGGGCCGAACATGACAAAGTTTTTTTCAGGCAATTTCCGGTTCAAAATCCCAACGGCGCTTCCTATGGCCCGCCTCTGGTGTTCTTCCGGGAGCTTTTGATAGGCGGTTGGGTCAACCCACACGATATATCGAAGTCCTGTTACGATCCCGCAAGGCGTAATCCCGATCGCTTTGAACAGAATATCTTCCCGGTTTCCCGGGTTGGGAATGCTGACCGGGGCCATGTGGACACCCTGAGCAAGGGGACGACACTGAAGAAGAAAAATGTTCATTTCACCGGTTTCACGGTCATAATCAACGGCGAATTCCGTATCCACATGAATACCGTATCCCTCTCGCAACAGTTGTAGAACCTGTTTATACTGTCCGGGGAAAGTTCCCTTGAGAACGCCGTCCAGTGTTACAATTGCCCGATCATCTGGAGAACGACTGAACCATGAATCTGACAGGTACCCGTCCCGGATTAGAGACATACCCATTGATATTTCATCACGGCGAAAGTGTTTTTCCGCAGCTGCCATGGATATTGTCTCTACAATCCGCTTTTCCAGGTTCAGCATGTCCACCTGCTTTTGTGCATACCGGGTTAACTCGGCGGGGCTCTTTTCCGGTCTCAATGTCGGGTCAGTCAGCGGAACAATTCTGGCGTAATCATTCCCCACCCGACTAACAGCCCGGGTACCCAGGCCCAAGACAACCCGCAACAGGCCATCTTCTTCGTTGATTCTGGGGCTCCACTTAAACATGTTCAATGAAAAGCCCACTCCGGCGATAAAGGGGGAAAACATGCCGTCGCGGTGGCTTCCCACAACATTCTGAATCAAAACGGCCATCTTTTCATCGTAGTCCACCAGGTTCCTTTCCCTTCGATAAACAATCACGTCCGGGGAAAACACAGAAGCGTAGACAGTCTTAATGGCGCTGAGCATTTCCTGGAGGTTTTCATCCGGCTTTCCACTGTTTGACACAAATACGCTTTCGTATTTCCCGGCAAAGGAAGTCTGAATATTGTCCTCCAGGAGGGAAGAAGAACGGACCACCATGGGCATCCCGTTGAATTTATTCAGAAGATTGCTGAGTTTTATTGTTACGCTGGGAGGAAACTGGTACCGGGCGATCTTCTTTTTCAAAGCCCCGTACTCTTTTTCCACATGCTCAACCGACTTATACTTCTGGACCTGGAAAGACAATGCTTCATTTTCCTCAAAAAACTGATAAAACACATCGGAACCAAGATAGTAGCAAGCTGGAATGGAAACTCCAGGTACAGTCTCATCCTTTTCCTTTGCCCG
>CBEUWV010000059.1:0-9299 GCA_965546895.1 uncultured bacterium | reverse complement strand
ACAAGAATCAACTGCTGGGAGTCATTACAGATATCCGATTCCCCAGAAAAGAAATACCGGATCCGCGCGCCGGAATCAGATTGTCCAGGAGCATGCGTAAGAACACGCCCGACCTTCCAATTCTAATCCAATCCCTTGAAGACGACACAGAGACAATCGCAAAAAAGGAAGGCCTTGCCTTTCTGAAGAAGGACAACCCCCATCTTGACAGTGAACTTCGCGATTTCATCCAGCTCAATTTTGGATTCGGGGATTTCAGTTTCCGGCTGCCGGACGGTACCGAGGTGGACCGGGCACATAACATTGAAGAGATGATAGAAAAAATTCAAGTGATTCCTCTGGAGAGCCTGTTATTTCATGCCAGGGGGAATCATTTTTCAATCTGGTTGCGTGCAAGAGGCGAATTCAAAATGGCAGAGGAAATCCGTCACCGGACAATCGAAGAGTTTGGGAACCTTTCAGAGGTGAGGGCATATATTGCCTCTACGCTGGACTTGTTTTTCCGCAGGGAAATGAGTGGGGCCATTGCGGATTTCGGCACTGCACACTTTGATGCGCGCCATCATTTTATGCGTCTTGGCAGCGGCTCCATAGGTGGGAAAGCAAGGGGTATTGCCTTTCTCAACACGCTTCTCCCTCGAATGCGGGAACTAATCCGACACAAGGGAGCCACCATAAACATTCCAGATACTTTCGTAATCAGTACGGATCTTTTTGACGAATTCATGATTTCCAACAACCTTCATGTGCTGGCAATGGCATGTGAAACCGACCGGGACGTGGTTCGCCTTTTCAAAAAAGCACGGGTGCCGGCAGCGGTTAAGAAGGCGGTTCGTCGTTTTGTGGATGAGGTGCACGCCCCCATCGCTGTTCGCTCCTCCAGTCTGCTGGAAGATTCAAAAGCACTGCCCTTCGCGGGACTTTATAAGACCTTTATGCTGCCCAACAATCACCCGGAAGCACGGACAAGGCGGCGTCAACTGATGGAAGCTATCAAGCTGGTGTACGCCTCGGTGTACATGATTTCTCCACGACAATATGCCATGAGTTCCAATTTGCGGATTGAAGAAGAGAAGATGGCAGTTATTGTTCAGGAAATTGTCGGGGAACAACACGATGAGCACTTTTATCCCGTTATCTCAGGGGTGGCGCAGTCCTACAACTTTTACCCCTTCTCCGGTATGAAACCGGAAGAAGGGGTCGTTCACCTGGCACTGGGCCTGGGAAAGACTATTGTAGATGGTAAACAGACCTACCGGTTCTCCCCCCATCACCCGGCGGCCAATCCACCATATGGGAACATAGGTGAACTGATTCGCAACAGCCAGAATAAATTCTATGTGCTGAACCTGGATAATCCGGCGATAAAAATCAGAAATGACGAGGGTTTTTCACTGGTTAAACTCCCCCTGAATACGGCACTGGAAGATGGAACTCTCTTTTTTGTCGGTAGTACGTTTTGTCAGGAAGATGGAAGAATGCGTGACACGGTTGAACAGGAAGGTCCCAAGGTTGTTACCTTTGCCCATATTTTGAAACATCGGATGTTCCCGCTGGCAGAAATTCTTCGGGAAGCTCTGGAAATAGGGGAAGATGCCTTTGGTTCACCGGTGGAAATTGAGTTTGCCCTGAATCTTTCCCGAAACGGACATTGGACGGGGGATTTTTATTTTCTCCAGATACGACCCATGGTAGTTGGGATGGAGACAGAGGATATTGAGATTCCTGACGGTATTGAGAACAATGCTCTTTGTTTTTCAGAAAAAGCGCTTGGGAATGGCAGTTTCAACAACCTTCGGGATATCGTACTGGTAAATCCGGACACATTCAATGTCGCCAAGAGCCGGGATATTGCCAGGGAAATCGGAAAAATTAATGCCCGATTCAGAAAACAGAATAGACACTATATTCTCATTGGTTTTGGGCGCTGGGCAACCAGCGACCCATGGCTGGGTATCCCGGTAGATTGGGAACAGATTTCTCAGGCAGAAATCTTTGTGGAATCGTATCTGGGGAATTTTCGTGTAGAGCCCTCACACGGGAGCCATTTTTTTCACAACATGGTTTCCATGAAACTGGCATACATTCATATTGGCAACCCGGACACTAAAAACTTCATTGACTGGGACTGGCTGAAAAAAACCCCCGCTGTGGAGACAACCGAACACCTGCGAGTTTTGCATCTGGATAAGCCATTGTCCGTTCGAATTAACGGTAAGACCGGAACCGGAGCGATTTTAAAGCCGGGGGCGAACTGGCATCTTTAGCGCTGCAAAAGAAAGGGGAGTGATTTTGTCACTCCCCTTCAGATACGACTTAGTCTAAAGTAGCCTTAGATCAGACAACTCCCTGATCCATCATGGAGGTTGCGACTTTCATAAAACCGGCAATATTGGCACCGTGCACATAGTTTCCTTCCACACCATATTTCTTGGCGGTAGTGGAAATGTTGTGCCAGATGTTCTGCATAATGCCTTTCAACTTGCCATCCACTTCTTCAAATGTCCACTGTGTGAAGTAGCTGTTCTGTGCCATTTCCAGTCCGGAAACTGCAACACCACCGGCATTTGCAGCCTTACCAGGCAGAAAGCCAACGCCGTTTTCAAGCAGATACTTGGTTCCTTCCAGGGTCGTCGGCATGTTGGCGCCTTCGCCCACAACCAGGCAGCCGTTTGCGGCAAGTGCTTTGGCATCTTCCAGGTCCAATTCATTCTGAGTGGCACATGGTAATGCTACGTCACATTTTACCTTCCAGACATCGTTTCTGTTTTCGCTGTATTTAGCTTCCGGATGCTTCTGGAGATATTCTTTGATTCGGCCACGGCGGACTTCCTTGATATCCTTTACCAGATCCAGGTCGATCCCGTTCATGTCTATGACACAGCCGTTGGAATCGGACATGGTTACAACCTTGCCTCCCAGCTGATGCACTTTTTCGCAGGCGTAAATAGCTACATTTCCGGAACCGGAAATCGTGACTGTTTTCCCGTTGAAATCAGTTTTGCGGACGTCTTTCAGGTACTCATGGGTAATGTAGACCAAGCCATATCCTGTGGCAGGAGTACGTGCGAAACTGCCGCCCCAGTTGAGTCCCTTACCGGTCAGGACGCCTTCCCATTTGTTGGCAAGACGCTTGTACTGTCCGAACAGGAAGCCAATTTCCCGGCCACCAACACCAATATCCCCGGCGGGAACGTCGGTATACGCACCAATGTGGCGGAACAATTCCGTCATAAAGCTCTGGCAGAACTTCATGACTTCGTTGTCTGATTTGCCTTTCGGGTCAAAGTCGGAACCACCCTTGCCGCCACCGATAGGAATGCCGGTAAGGGCATTCTTCAGGATCTGTTCAAAGCCCAGGAACTTCAATGTCCCCAGCTTGACAGACGGGTGCAATCGGAGTCCGCCCTTGTACGGGCCAATGGCGCTGTTGAACTCTACCCGGAATCCCTTGTTTACCTTAACTTCACCATTATCATTCACCCATGGGACTCTGAACATCACAACCCGTTCCGGTTCGGTTAACCGTTCCAGCATACCGGTTTGTTCAAATTCAGGGTGCTGCGGCAACGCCTCCCAAAAAAAAATTAAAAGAGCAAAACTCATCATTATTATACACACTGAATTATTTTCGCAAGTTCTTTTTTAAAAAATTTTTCAGGAAAGAGTAAAAGGCGGTAACCCAGCTTTCCGCGCTTTCATTTTTCGGCAACATTATACAAACCTAAATAGCCGATATCAAAAGGTATGTCTGATTTTTGCTATTGGATGAAATAGTAAAACCCCGGTTTGTTGCGATAGTCTGTGCTGTCACCTTGAAACAACTGTCAAAGGGAAAGAAAAATAACCCTGAACCACGTCGTCCAGTGTCAGCACATCTACGGCACGGAATTCTTTCCATTTCCCCGTCCTGGGGATATGAACGCCCTGCATCTCCACCGTCTCCATTACAGAGGCGGGGAGTGAAGACTGAACGGATTCTCCCATGAACAGAGCGGAGGTTTTTTCCGCAAGCCCGACATACAGTTTATTATTCCTCAGAAAATTGTTCACCAGGCGAATAAAACCGTCCAGACTCTCAATCTTCTGTTTTAGTATTTTGGATTCTCGCTTCATGATAGAAAAGCCATCACCGATTTCCACATGGTAGTCTCCGGGCTTCATGTTTTCCGGAATTGTGAGGGTAATATTCTTGATAAACAGCTCCCGTTGAAATGGTTTGAGATAAAGCTGGAGGTGAACCGTTTCTCCGGGATGTATCCTTACCCTTGATGACTTAACTTTGATGAGCTGCGCCAGTCTCAATTGCTCCATATAATTCAGATTCAGCGTAATCCCCTTGATGTGTACCTGATCATAGGGGTTTTGAAGTACCGCCTGTACCAGCGAGGCGATCTGACCGCTGATTCCCGACATGGATGTGCCGATCACCATGGAATCCATTTTCAGCGGGGGATGGTCCTCAACGTCAATACGGCCCTGAAGGTTGAAGGAGTGCAGACCCACTGTCTCACAGGCAGTGGTCAGAATGCTGTTCACCGCAAGATTGGTAAGGAAGGGTGTCAGCAACGGGTGCTCCGCAAGTTCCAGAGAGTAGGTTTTGGAGCTGTCTCCGAAATTAACTTTGACTGTCACGGGGATCATATCTGCTTTTTTACCGAGGACTCCGAGGATTGCCGCACTGCGGTCCTCCACCACAGTGCCCACATCTGCCCCGATGGCACCAAGCTTGTTGGATGACTTGAAAGAGGGATACGTTGCCAGAATGGAAGCGGTATGCATGGGAATGGAGATACTGCCCAATCCGAACAGGGGATGGCCGAACGCCAGTACATAGCTGCCGTCAATAGACGTGACAGTTCCGATGGCGTAAAGATTCAACGCACCCCGGGTCAATGCCACAGCAACAGCACCACCCGGTTTCAGTGTCGTCGGGGCGTTTTTGTCCTGTCCTGCAAATGAAGCGGAACCGGCAGAAAAAGGCAGATTATGAAAACCGGAACTGACAAAATAGCCCTGCATAAATGCCTTTTGCAATTCTTTTGGGGAAAAATTCCGGCTGTCCGGGTTCAGTATTTTGTTAATGTCAGGAATATCCTCAAATCTCAGGGTGTGCCGACTCCCCCGGGTACCATAGCGCTGCGTTACAGACTGCATGCTTTCGATGGGAGTCAGACCGCCTATCGGTTCTTTCCCGAATTCCCAGCCAAATGAAATTGCACCAGCCAGCTTGCCATCAAAATATACCGGGCTGCCGCTCATGCCGGCAATGATACCGGCCTTCTCTATAACAGGGCCACCGCAGCGTACCAGTACCCGATTTTCCCCCGGTGTCTGGTTCTGGAGCAGTCCCAGTACTTCCACCGGGAATTTTTCTACGCGATTTCCCTCAAATACAGTCAGGCCGTAACCGGTCATTCCTTTTTCAAGTTGAGACGAAAGGATCGGAGTTACAGAAAACGAAAGGAAAGAAAACAGGAAAACAGCAGAAAAAAATATCTTTTTCATTTTTCTCCCTCCTTTTCACTGATGACAGACAGGGCACCCGGAATCAGTTCCACTTTCACTTTTCCGGTAACGGTTATGCGGATGCCGTCCACATGGGCATCGACCACCTTATCATAGAGGTCCAGTTCTACAATTCTTGAACGGAAGAAGCGAAACCCCTTATGTTGCAGATGCTTTTTTCGGGAAACAAGGTAAAGAAGCCAGGGTCTGGCAAAGTGGTTTGTACCGGGTACCACCACCACATCCATGAGCCCATCATCCAATCTCGCATCCGGCGTGATGTAGAACCCGCCGCCATAGGCTTTTCCGATGGATGCGACAAACATGAAGATGGGCCCGGACATCCGGGCTTTTCCGTCAGAATGGATATGGGCCGCAAATGTTCGATAAGTCAGGAGATGACGGGCGACACCCGCATAATACGGATTTTTCATGTGATTCACTTTCTGTGCCGTCTGCACTACCGCGCCGTCGAAACCAATGCCGAGATTATTGAAGAAATGGTGTTCGTTGATTTTTCCGCAATCGCTGTGGATTACTCTGTAATTGCCTGAAAGAATCAACCTGAGAGCTGTTTCCGGGTCCCTGGGGATGCCGGCACTGCGGATGAAGTCATTCCCCATTCCCAGCGGTACAATGCCAAACTTAACTTCGGGGTGTCCTGCCAAAGCGGACCCAATTTCATTGATCGTACCATCTCCGCCACAACCAATAATGGTCCTGTATCCCTCCTTCATCATTTCTTCTGCAAGGGACGTGGCATGTGCCGGCGCTTCACTTTCCCGCCAGAGGAACGGTACTTTTGACGCCAGCGCGATTTCTTCCAGTTGTTTGCCGAATGATGCGGCCTTTCCCCTGCCGGCAGCCGGATTCAAAATGATCCCAACAGGGCCTGTTTGATCTGTCATTTACATCTTCTCCGGAAGACGCATGCCCATTAACAGGGCCCCGGCCTTCAAAGTGGCACTTGTCAGTTCAACCAGCGCGATACGGAAAGAGGATTGAGCCGGATCATCTCCAATGACACGGCAACTGTGGTAAAAGCTGTGAAAGGTACGGGTAAGATCCAGTAAATACTGGGCCAGAAAATGACTCTTATGATGCTTTGCGCAAAGAAGCAGATTTCCGCGGGCCTGGGATAATTTTTGAATCAATGCTGCCTCATCCGGATGCTTGACAGCCACTACTGAGGGGTCCACTGCAGTCACGGCTCCGGATTTCTCCAGAATACTCCGGCAGCGAACGTAGGAGTACGCGATATAGGGACCGGAATCTCCTTCCATATTCAGGGCCTCGTCCCAGGAAAACTTAATATCTTTCACTCTGTCATTTTTCAGGTCATTAAAAATAATTGCACTGGTTCCGAGGGTTTCTGAAATCAAAGCTCTTTCATTGTCCGGAATGTCCGGGTTCTTTTCCTCCATTAAAGACCGGATGCGGCTCACTGCTTCGTCCAGAACTTCTTCCAGGAAAATTACTTTCCCGCTCCGTGTGGACATTTTCCCATCCTGAAACCGATAAAGGCCAAAGGGGATGTGGTGCATATGGGTTGCCCACTGAAAGCCAGCCATCTCCAGAACCTTGAAAAATTGACGAAAATGAAGTGCCTGTTCTGCCCCCACCACATACAGTGCCTCGTCAAATGCAAATTCTTCATGCCGGTATAAGGCAGCAGCAATGTCCCTTGTTGCATAAAGTGAAGCTCCGTCTGACTTCTGGATCAGGCAAGGGGGCATATCAAATTCATCCAGGTTGACAATCACCGCACTGTCACTGATTGAAAGCAATCTTTTCTTTTCCAGAATATCAATTACCGGTTGCAGTTTATCCCGGTAAAACGCCTCTCCCAGCACCTTGTCAAAATGGACATTGAGGCGGTCATATGTTCGATTGAATTCTTTTAAAGAAAGGGTTCTGAAGGTTTTCCAGATGTTGTTTTCCGCTTCACTGCCGTCCTCCAGGCGCTTGAATGCAGCCCGGGCCGCTTCATCCATTTCCGGGTTCTCCTCCGCTTCTTTATGAAAGCGGACATAGAGGTCAAGGAGATGCCGGACCGGATTCTTGGTCAGGGCACTCTGGTTCCCCCATCTTTCAAAGGCTACAATCAGCTTGCCGAACTGGGTACCCCAGTCTCCGATGTGATTAACCGCAATTACATTTGCCCCGAGAGAACGAAAAAGGTTCTGAAGAAAATTGCCAATCACCGTGCTTCGTAAGTGACCTATACTGAATGGTTTGGCAATATTGGGAGAAGAAAACTCGACCAGGACTTTGCGTCCGTCAAATTCATTCCAAGTCAGGATATCAGCGGGATTTTCCTGAAATTTACGGTAAAGTGAGCGAAACATTTCAGCTTTATCCAGGTGGAAATTCAAATAGCCGCCCACAACAGTTACCTGATCCACTCCGGGAATCACCCCCAGGTATCCTTTCAGGTCTTCCGCAATTTGTGGCGGCGCCTGCTTCAAGTGACGTGCAAAGGGGAAACAGGGCAGTGTCAGGTCGCCGAATGAGTCTTTTTCCGGCCGTTTAAATAGATTCTCTTCCTGAATAAAATGGGAAGGGACACCTTTTTCTGTGAGAAAACGGAAGATCCGTTCGGAAATATCATCCTTAACTGTTTGCATGTCAACCTCCCAGGTGTACGGTACTGTTCAGCATAGCGAGCTTTGGTGGATAGGGATCGTCCAGAACAAACTGGCTGATGCAGGCGTTCTCCTGGTCAAAACAGAAGGCCCGATCAGGCGGAATCCCAAGAAGGTGGCAAATGATTGTACGGTTGACCGCCCCATGTGCCACAATTGCTACATTATCCGACGAATGACGGTGCCGGTCAACAACTTCATGCAATGGAGCATTGATTCTTTGATATACATCTCCCAGTGATTCGCCTCCGGGAGCGGGCGTTTTCCCGTCTGTGAGCCATTTTCGAAGCAATTCTCCCTCATCTGCCAGGATTTTGAGAAATGAAACCCCTTCCCACCTGCCGCAGTCTACTTCATGGAAAGCGGGTATCGAGATGGGCTCCAGTCCCTTTGCCTGTGCCAGCGGAATGGCCGTCTCCATGGCCCGGATCATCGGGCTGGCATAAAGTGCGTTCAATGGAATTTCGTCGAAAAAAGATGCGATTTGTTTTGCCTGAAATGCGCCTTTATTTGTAAGAGGGAAATTACCGGTACCCTGAAATTCCCTGCGCAGGTTTGGCAGGGTTTCGCCGTGGCGAATGAGGAACAGAAGCATTAACGGACAGATTCCTGAATCCAGTTGAGAAATTCCGGTTTCCCTTTCACCATGGGGAAGGACAGAATCTCCGGAATCTCGTAGTTGTGGAGCGCGGTAATCGTTTTTTCAATTTCATCGTAGTGGACAGCTGTGGACTTGATAATCAACAGGTACTCTTCATCATCCCACACCTTGCCTTTGAAGCGGTAGATAGATCGAATTGCCGGAATGGTGTTGACGCACGCGGCAACCTGTTTGTATACGAGGGCATTGGCAATTGTCAGTGCCTGTTCCTCCGACCCGACCGTTGTCATTACCAGAATATATTCCAAGCCGTGTTCTGAGCTTTCCATCATCCCCTCCGTTACAACCCTGCACCCTTCGATAGTTTACCGGCTTCACCCCTGCTTCGTCAAGGAGGATTTCCTTCAACCCGTAAAAATCACGAAGAGGGGAAAGAATTTTCACCGCAGAGGACGCAGAGGGGGACGAGGGGGAGGAGCAGAAAGGGATCTAACACAAGGTCAGAAAAGTTCATCCATACTAATCACAAGTCACGAATCACAAAT
>CBEUWV010000058.1:0-9312 GCA_965546895.1 uncultured bacterium | reverse complement strand
CGTACCCGAACTGACAAAGCGAACCTTCTCCACGTATGGCAGCATCTCATGCATCTTTTCAGCCAGCCGGCTTTCAACTGTTGTCGGCATCCCGAAGCTGAGCCCCTTTTCCATCCTTCTCTTCACCGCTTCCAATACCTCATCATTGGCATGGCCGAGAATAGCCGGTCCCCATGTGCAGATGAAATCGATGTAGCGGTTTCCGTCCACGTCCACAATGAACTGGTCCTTTGCTTCATCCACGAATACAGGGTCCCCCCCTACGGCACGAAAAGCCCGGACAGGGCTATTTACGCCACCGGGGATAGACTTTCTTGCAACCTCAAATGCTTGTCTGCTTTTTGTATGGTCCATTTTTCACCTCAAATACAATTGCTCAATTCCGGTTACTCTGTATTTTCTACTATGGTGCCCGGTTCAAAACGGCATTATCCTACATTTCATACAGAAATTCTACCGGTCAACCAGGCATCAATGTTAACCTTAAGAAACAAAAAAGGAAGCATCTCTCCTTCTGTTGTCAACACCCCCATCATCTCACAACTTCAGGATTGAGAAAAAAGCCGCGGAAGGGACGGACCAAATAAAGGACTGAGTTAGTTTTCCCGGAATGTGAATGATCCAAGGTTCACTATTTTCGACAGGTTTACAGGCAGATTTATTGCACCTCATCTCATGATATACTCTCACTAAATAACTTATATTGAAGGTGACGCTGATGATGAACCGCAACCATCAATTTGCAGGACTCTGGCCACGATTCTGTGCACTCTTTGTTGATTTCCTCTTATTCTGTACTATGTTCTTTCCTATCACCCGGCTGGTGAAGGGAGTCTGGATAATGGGCGCCGCCGATCATCGCTGGAATTCAGGTCTTATGATTACAGATCCGCTTTGCATCAGCTTTCTGGGCATAATTGGACTGTACTTTGTCTTTCTGGAAGGATGGATTGGGATGACACTGGGGAAATGGGCACTTGGGCTGCGGGTTGAACGAATAGGTGGTGGCAAACCCGGACTGACCAGGGGATTCTACCGAAATGTTCTTCGAATTGTGGACAGTCTTCCCGCTTTGAATATTCTCGGCATATATTTGATTTTAAACTCAGAAGAACGCGCCCGGTTCGGGGATCGCGTTGCCGGTACCCGGGTAGTTCATGTGAGTGAAAATGGCGTTCGCAAACGTGTTAACAAAAACTGAATTTGCCACTTTTCATCTGCTTCTTCCTCTCATCGTTCTAATAGCGTTCACTGCTTTTGCCAATTTGCTATAATTCGAAAGAAACTGAAAAAGGAGGAGAAGTTGAAACCTTATCTTTCCCCATTTCTATGGGCCATTCTGTTCGCCATCCTGGTTGCAGTCCCCGTGAAGGCTGGTGCGCCCAATACCTTCACCGGCGCAGTCGCATCAGATGGAACAGTGCTTCGTGTGAACCGGATATCCGGTACTGCCCAGTGGCTGTCAGAATCCGGAAGCGTAATATCATCATTTCCACTGCCATTCAAAACAAAAAAATCTTTCGGGATCGCATTTGATGGAACCCATATATTTGTCTTCAACAACCGACGGGTTTATGAACTCGATCGGACTGGCCAGCTGATCCGAAAATTGAAATTTCCGGCCGGCATTCGCCGGCTTCTGGTTGATTCTGTTCGAATCGTGGCCTTCCCGTCCCGCTACCATAAAAGTGCTTCGCTCTACTGGGAAATGGATCGGGAAACCGGTACGGTAAGAAAATATCACTTCACAATCAAAGACCTTGTGGGAAGCCTGGATATCACGAAGGGACGGGACCGGAAAGCTATCATCATGGGACTGAGCTGGGGTGGCGCCTGTCTGGACGGACAGGATATCCGATACGTGGTACCAGTGGGTTCTGATCTATTGAAAATAAATGGGGATCATGTACTAAACCGGCAGGTCATACCATTGTCCGCACAAATTCGCATGACGCACACTGGAAGTCATATCCCCACTACTACAGCACACTATGACGCCTACGTTCGTGACTTCTTCCCAACCAGCAATAAGCAATTCTGGGGCATGTTCAGTAAAACAGGAGAATCCTCCATCCTCTTCCTCTGGAAGGACCGCAAGGGTATACTGGGAGAAAGAGCCTTCCCCGGACAAGTGCTGATCGGCACTCACAAGGGCGAAGCCGTCCTCCTGAACCCGAAAACCGGAGCCATAATCCGAATTCCCGCGTTCAGTCAAATTTTAAAATAATGGGCGTCACCCCCCCCTATTTCGTGTCTTTACTCATCACCCATCACTTCTTTTCAATGACGGGATCGGTGGCTTCCTTCCCAAAAAACTCATTTCCTGTTATTTTATGGATACATGACGGGACTCCCCATGGCCCTCGCATGCATTTGTAACCCAACTCTCTACCTCTTCAACAAATGCAGTACGCCATTCTGACGTAGTTTTTCAGGCATAAATATTGCACAAAAAAGCCGGGACAACTGAAGTAGGGAGGAAGCAATGAAGTTGAAAGAAAAAGCAAAACTGTTTGTGGGCGGCATGCTTGCCGCAGCGTTACTGGTAGGAACAGGGTTTGGTGTTCGGATGATGATGGAACCGGCACAAAATGATATGGCTTATGCTGCCCCGGCAGCACGGATAGTGTCTCTCCCGGATTTTTCCGGTATTGCCAGTATGCTCAACCCGGCAGTCGTGACTATTGAGTCAGTGTCGACGTTCAAGCATCCCAAGGTCAATCCATTCGGCGGGAACCAGGATTTCTTCGAGTATTTTTTCGGGCCAGATTTCAGACGCCAGATGCCGCAACAGGAACAGAAGCAGGTGAGCTGGGGATCCGGGGTCATTGTGTCAGCCGATGGTTACATTATCACCAACAATCATGTTGTCAAGAACGCAGACAAGGTTCAAGTTACCCTGCAAAACGATGACAAGAAGTATGTCGCGAAGGTGGTGGGTACTGACCCTGAAATTGATATCGCGTTGCTCAAGATCGATCACAAAAATCTGCCAATTGCCCATCTGGGGGATTCTGACGCCTTGAAGGTCGGAGAATGGGTCACTGCCATTGGCAACCCCCTTGGCTATTCTCATTCGGTCACCGCAGGTATCGTGTCCGGTAAGGGCAGACGTCTCAGCACCGGGATGGAATCCTTTATTCAGACGGACGCAGCAATCAATTTCGGGAACTCCGGCGGTCCGCTGGTAAATATGAGCGGAGAAGTGGTGGGGATTAATACCGCCATCAGTGCCCAGGGGCAGAACATCGGCTTTGCAGTTCCCATCAACATGGTGAAGGATGTATTTCAGCAACTGAAAGAAACCGGCAAAGTAGAGCGGGGTGCGCTGGGTGTGACAGTATCCAAACTCAGCGAAACAGATAAGCGCTATTTCAAAGCGGACCATGGCGCGCTGGTGCAGACAATCCAGAAGGGTATGGGTGCTGACAAGGCCGGACTGAAACCCTATGATATTATTACAGCAGTGAATGGACATCCGGTCAAGGACAATGACGAACTGGTTCATGAGATTGCCTCCCATCGGCCGGGAGACAAAATTAAAGTGACAGTTTCCAGGGAGGGAAAAACAAAAACGTTCACCGTGGAACTTTCCTCCAGGAATGATTTTTCCGAAAATACCCCTGGAAAACCGGACACTGAATCACCTGAAAACAAGTCTATTTCCAGTAAACTGGGATTCAATGTCATGCCCTTGACTGACAGAATCCGGTATCAGCTCCGTATTGGACCGGATATCACCGGCGTACTGGTGGTGGATGTAAGTCAGATGAGCGAAGCGTACGATAAGTATGTACGGGAGGGGAATGTAATTGTGGAAGTAAACCGGAAACCGGTAACGGATTATGACAGTTTCCTGAAAATGACACAGAATTTCAGGAAGGGAGACGTGATAATGCTGAAATTGTACAGCCGGGGCACGTTCCGGATTGTAACTCTGAACGTGAAATGAAATATCGCGTAATAACTCTTTTCTTACTAATCATCACAATGAACGGCTGGTCTTCCAGCCGTTTTTTCATTCGGTTGAACGGAAACGACGTGGGGACACTGGTAGAAACCCGTCATATAGACGGGAAAACCGGTACCATTACCATTGAAACAATTTCCCGAATTACCCTGAAACGGGGAGGGGCCACTGTCAGTCTGTCGGAAACATCGGTGGAAATCAGTCGGCTGGATGGTCGGCCGGTTTCCCTGTCTATCCATGCGGATCAGGCGGGGTTGAAAACCGCGTTTAACGCTGTGTTTTTGGGAAATTCAGTTGAGGTGCATCAGGATGGCAAGGTTCGGAAACAAGCGGTATCCCCGGATGTTGTGCTGGGTTATGGAAGTGAACAAAAAATTGCCGGGCTGCTGAAATCAACTGATCAGACCACAGCCTTTCCCTTTTTTTCCAGTGACACTCGAGGTGAAGTGACCCGGACAGTACAGAAATTGAAACAGGAGAAGGGGGATTCCGAAACAGCCCACCGTCTGGAATTGAAAGATGTGGATGGGAGAACTGAGTTAATCCAGGAGATGCTGGCGGACAAAAATGGCCGACCTACCTATGTGAAAAGCCGGATGATGGGACTTACCATTGAGTTTGTCTCAGCCAAGAAAGCGGAAACCACAGAAGTTGAAAGTGGGAAAAGCACCGACATTCTTATCCAGACCCTGTTCCATTCAAGAGAATGGTTTCCAAGCGGGATTGATGTCCAGAAAATCACATTGCTTGCAAAGGCTGGAGAGGAACAATTAGCGATTCCGGAAACTGATTTTCAATCGGTCGTCCGACACGGAAATAGCGTGGCAGTCACTATCACCCGGCCGGAATTAACGGACAATATGAAGCCGGACACCATTGCGGCTGCCCTGAAATCCGGACCCATTGTACTGTCTGATTTACCGGAAATTAAAAAAATGGCCGTCGACTTAAGAAAGAGTGGAAAGAGTGATGCCGATTTCATCCGAAAGGTGGTGCACAAGGTATACCAAATGATCAGCCGGAAGGGGTATGGCGTTGGATTTGCCAATACAACCACGATTCTGAAAACCCGCGAGGGAGACTGTACGGAACACACGGTACTGGCGCTGGCACTCCTTCGGGCAGGGGGGGTCCCGTGCCGGGCTGCAGCAGGAGTGGTGGCAATAAATGGCACAATCGGATACCACATGTGGCCGCAGGTCGCCATGAACGGCAAATGGGTTTCCATTGACCCCACGTTGAATGAAGAAACAGCTGATCCTTCCCACCTCTACATGGCCAGTACCCTTCTCAATGATACGGGCTTTCAACGGGACCTTCTCCCCATTGTGCAGCAGATCGGTTCATTGTCCATTGAACCAGCCACAGTAAGCTTTCGGGATAAGCGCGTTTTTGGCCGCTTCGGGATCTGGCGGGAAGAAAATGCACTTGTGGTGGGCGGTGTCGGTTACCGCTTAGATCCCGGTGAAGATTTCCAGTGGAAACCGGAAACCAAACAGGGTTCCATGGACCGCTACCACCTTGGAACCATGTTCCTGAAAGATGGAATGCGAATTTCCATATCGTTGGCTGACGGGAAAAGTCGTCAGTATATGACCCGTCAGGCGGAAAGCCTGATTGCGGATTTCGCCCCGCTTTCCATAGAAACGATCCTGGGGCATCCGGTGGTTCTGGGGCTAAGCGACAAGAGCCTGGCCATGGTGCTCGCCCATGGGGGAACACTGTTTCGGTTTACCTTTTCAACTCCTTCGGCTACAATGGGATCAGAAATGAAGGAGAAGGCATACAATATCTGCCTGAAGTTACTTGCAAATGTCAAAAGAACAGATTCTGATCGTTGATGATGAAGAAAATATCCGACGCACCATCCGGGCCATTCTGGAGGATGAGGGGTATGCGGTCCGGGAGGCGGCTTCCGGCAGCGAGGCCTTTACTGAGCTCCAGGACGGGCAGGTGGATCTGGTCATCACCGATGTCTGGATGGAGGACATTGACGGGCTGAAGCTCATCGATTTCATCAATAATTCCGGAATTGACGTGGAAATTATTGTAATTTCCGGCCATGCCACCATTGAGGTCGCTGTACAAGCTACAAAAAAAGGCGCAATTGACTTCCTTGAAAAACCCCTGTCCTTTGAGAAACTGCTTCTCTCCATTTCAAACGCCCTGAAACACCGCAAATTGAAAATAGGGAATCGTTGGCTTTTAGAGCAGGCTTCCAGAGAGGCCCAACTCATCGGAACGTCTCCGGCTTATCAGAAACTGGTACACGACATCGAACTGGCCGCCCCGTCCGAGGGCAGGGTCTTGATTTATGGTGAAAACGGCAGCGGAAAAGAAGTTGTCGCCCGTAGACTCCACATGAAAAGCGAAAGGGCAGACATGCCCATGGTAGATATCAACTGCGCCGCAATTCCGGATGAATTAATAGAAAGTGAATTGTTCGGCCATGTGAAAGGCTCATTCACCGGGGCCCACGAAACCAAGAAGGGTAAATTCGTTGTGGCAAACGGCGGAACACTCTTCCTGGACGAAATCGGAGACATGTCATTAAGAACGCAGGCCAAAGTACTTCGGGTACTGCAGGAAAATGCGGTGACCCCGGTGGGCGGAACCCGAAGCCTCGCTGTGGATGTCCGCATCATTGCGGCAACCAACAAAAATCTCGCTAAAGCAATTGAAGACGGCAGCTTTCGCCAGGATCTCTACTATCGTCTCAATGTCATTGAACTCCGCGTGCCACCACTCAGGGAGCGGATTGAGGACATTCCTCTCCTGGCCAACCATTGTATTCAGCAATTTGCCGATGACAAAAAAGTCCCGCCGAAAACCCTGGAGCCAAAGGTCATGGATATGCTCAAAATGTATAGCTGGCCGGGAAACGTCCGGGAGCTTCAGAACCTGATGGAACGACTGATGATCATGGTCAGAGAAAACACGGTTACGGCCGCGGATGTCCCATATCCCATCAACCGCGGTGGTGACGAAGATTCCCATCATCCCCTTCGATTAAAGGAGGCGCGGGAAAAATTTGAGCTGGATCACATTATGAAGGTAATCCGGATTTCGGGAAACAATATGAGCAAGTCCGCCGAAGCCCTGGGGATTGAAAGAAGCCACCTCTACCGAAAACTGAAGAGTTACGGGATTGAACCGGAAACAATTCGCCAGAAAAAGAGGTAGGCGATGACAAACACGGACACCCGGCCCGGGGATCGGATATCCCAACTGACGGACGAGATTCTTCGGCACAGAAGGCTGTACTACCTTGAAAACAATCCGGAAATTTCTGATTCTGAATATGATGCTATGGAACGGGAACTTGAGAAACTTGAAGCCGAATATCCGGATCTTCGACTTCCCTGGTCACCGACGCTGCGCGTCGGCGGTGAACCGGTTGCCGAATTTGAAAGCGTTCTCCATAGCTCTCCAATGATTTCACTGGACAACACATACAACCGGGAAGATCTGAGAGCATTTGACTCAAGGATACAAAAAGCACTTGGCAGACCGGTAGCATACGTGGTGGAACTGAAGATTGACGGACTGAGCCTTGCGCTGCGCTACGCAAACAGGATTCTTGTCCAGGCGGTAACCCGGGGGGATGGGATCCGGGGGGACAGCGTACTGGAAAATGCCCGGATGATCCGAAACATTCCATTGAAACTTCCGAAATCCGCACCGGAAAGGCTGGAGATACGCGGGGAAGTGTTTATGACTTTTTCGCACTTTGAAGACCTCAACAGAATTCGTCTGGACCAGGGACTGGAGCCTTTTGCAAATCCCCGGAACGCGGCAGCCGGGTCCATGCGCTTGAAAGACCCGAAAGAAGTGAAGACAAGGGGATTGATGATGTATGGCTACCATATACTCAACACCGGGGGGATACCGGACAGCCAGTTTGAACGGCTTGAATGGCTGCATACCATCGGCTTCCCTTCAGCTCCCCAACGGGAACGGGTTCCGGACATTGAAGGCGTCCTGGCTCAAGTAGACCGTTTTGAGCGGGAAAAAAATTCTCTTGATTTTCCGGTGGATGGACTGGTTGTGAAGGTGGACTCTGTGGCAGATTGGGAAACCCTTGGTTCCACCGCTAAATTCCCCAGATTTGCCGTTGCCTATAAATTTCCGGCAGAACAGGTTACCACAAGGGTAAAGGCTGTCACGTTTCAGGTGGGAAGGACCGGGGTAATCACTCCGGTCGCAGAACTGGAACCGGTGGAGCTGGCCGGCACGACGGTGCACCGGGCTACCCTTCACAATTTCGAAGAAATAGATCGAAAAGACATCCGCATTGGAGACATGGTCTTTATTGAAAAGGGCGGGGAAATCATCCCCAAAGTTGTCAAAGTCGTTGTTTCACGGAGAACCGGATCTGAATTGCCGGTTATAATGCCACAGAATTGCCCGGCTTGCGGTGCAGAAACAGCCAGAATGGAAGGGGAAGTTGCACTCCGTTGCATCAATCCGTCATGTCCGGCAGTAATTCAAAACGCCGTTCTCCACTTTGTTTCAAGGGATGCGATGGACATCCAGGGCATGGGAAACGCACTGGTCGGCCAACTGGTGGAAAAAGGCATGATTCGGGATTTCGCCGACATCTATGATTTAGAAGCGGCACAACTGGAAGGACTGGAAAGAATGGGGAAAAAATCGGCTGAAAATCTGATTGCTGAAATTAAAAAGTCCCGGTCAATCCCGTATTACCTGGTATTATATGCCCTTGGAATCCGGTATGTGGGATTGAAATCAGCAAAAATTCTTGCGGCGGGATTCCCCTCAATTGAGTCCCTGCGGAATGCAGAAACAGAAAAAATGGCCGAAATTGAGGGCATCGGTGCGGTAATTGCCGAGTCCATCCATCGCTTTTTTGCCCTTCCGGAAAACTGTCAGATTGTGGACCGACTGGCCAATGCCGGACTCACTATGGAAGCAGAATCGGACACGACTATATCAGAACAGCCCCTTGCCGGAAAAACATACGTCCTGACAGGTGAACTGATCGGATTTACCCGGAAAGAGGCCGGGGCGTTTCTGGAATCCCTGGGAGCAAATGTTTCATCCTCCGTATCCCGGAAAACCACCGGAGTTATTGCGGGGGAAAATGCGGGGTCCAAACTTCGAAAGGCACAGGAACTGGGAATTGAAATTCTGGATGAGAATTTTTTGAACCAATTGAAAGAGCAAACAGGAGAAAATTGATGGACGGTCGACTGATTGTAATTGTGGAGGATGAGGACAGCGCTCGCCTTGGTATGGAGCGGGCCCTGAAAAAGAAAGGCTACGCTGTGATTTCCTTCGCGGAAAGCCCGAAGGCACTGGATTATATCAAGACCAATTCC
>CBEUWV010000057.1:0-9360 GCA_965546895.1 uncultured bacterium | reverse complement strand
CTATGTTAGAATATTCTCGTCAGAATTGGAGATTCCATAAACTGGAGGAAATATGAAAAAACTGATCGCACTGGCAGTGGTTATGGTATTTGGCACCTTGTCTCTTCTCGCAGGCACGCCTGCACAGGACCATGGTGTCTATGAAGTCAGGAAACCGGACAAAGTTTTGAAAAAATTGAAAGATGAAAGTGATAACCTGCTGAAATCGATCCAGAAAAAACGAGAAGCCCATGAAAAGAAATTGAAAGATGAAAAAAAGAAGAAGAAAAAGGAAAAAAAGCGCTACTGGATGGATTTTTCCGACCTGAAAGTGCCCGCTTCTCCAAAGGTCTTCAAATCCGCGTTCCATTTTGCCCCCGTTGCCCAGTACTACACTGGAACCTGCTGGTGTTTCAGCACAACATCATACATGGAATCTGAAATTTATCGACTGCATCAGAAAAAAGTCAAACTATCAGAAATGTACACCGTATATTGGGAATACGTCGAAAAGGTGCGACGCTTTGTCCGTGAATACGGACATTCCCTGGTAGATGAAGGTTCGGAGGCGGACGCGATTCCTGCAATCTGGCGCAAATACGGAATTGTACCGGAGGCGGCCTATCCCGGTTACGTCAACGGAAAGAATGAATTTAATCATCTTCTCCTGATGAAAGAATTGAAAGGCTATCTGAAATACGTGAAGAATCTGGACATGTGGGATGAAACGGAAATCCTGGCGCATACCCGCACGATTCTCAACAAATATCTCGGTGTTCCGCCAACTTCTTTCCAGTACGAAGGGAAAGACTACACGCCACAAAGGTTTCTGAAAAATGTCTGTGGGCTGAATATGGATGATTACCTGGAATTTACCTCCTTCGAATACATGCCGTTCTGGCAGAAGGGTGAATACACGGTTCCGGACAACTGGCGCCACTCAAAAGATTGCTACAATGTGCCGCTTCCGGTCTGGTACGGCATCATCAACAAGGCCATGAAAAACGGCTATACCATCGCCATTGGCGGCGACGTGTCAGAACCGGGTTACAGGGGTAAATATGACGCCGCTGTCGTTCCAGATTTTGACATCCCGGAAAAACTGATCAACCAGGATTCACGGGAAATGCGCTTTTATAATCACACGTCCACCGATGATCATGGAATTCACATGGTGGGCTGGACCCATTTCGACGGGCATGACTGGTACCTTATCAAAGACTCCTCCCGAAGTGCACGAAAAGGGAAATTTGAAGGATATCTGTTTTACCGCGAAGATTACGTCAAACTGAAAATACTGGATTTCATGATTCACAAAGACGCTGTGGATCCGAAAATCCTGAAACAGTTTGAAGAAAAGAAGGCTCCGGCGAAAACTGCCGGAAAATAAACCAGTTAGGTTATAATACAGAAAGAGCCGTGGGAACATTCCCACGGCTCTTTTGATTGTTCGATCCTGAAAATCCCACGGAAAAACAGTTCAATTTTTGAAGAGCGGCCACTTACAAATTGCATCCCAGACGCATGACAGATAGGATCCAGACGCCGGAAAGGGACCACCCTCGCACTGGGCGCGAAGCGCCGGGTACGCTACGCACCGCCAATCTGATCGAACACCCGCTTCATCATTTCTTCAAAGTCCTCAGGATCAGAATCAACCAGCACAGCATCCACAACCTTTTCCGCCTGGCTTTTTTTGTAGCCGAGATTCACCAGCACGTTCAAGGCGTCATCCCTGAAACCGGAAACACCCGGAGATGATTCAGCCATCTCCGATTCATCGTGGGCAAGCTTTCCTTTCAGTTCCAGTATGACCCGCTGGGCCGTTTTTTTCCCAATTCCGGGGATCCGGGTAAGAAACGAAATATCTTCGCTGTCAATTGCTGCTGCCACCTCTCCGGCAGGATGCGGTGAGAGGACTCCCAACCCCGTCTTCGGACCGATTCCGCTGACAGAGATCAACTTCTCAAAAAGTTCTTTCTCGCGAAGCGAGGCAAAGCCATACAGCTCACTTCGGTCTTCCTTTACATGATGATAAATTTCCAGCGATACCGGCTCTCCCGTCTGTGGAAGGGAGCAAAAGGTTTGAAAGGATATAGCCACCTGATAGCCGACGCCACCTGTCATCAAAATGATGCGGTCAGCTTCTTTACGAAAGAGTTTTCCTTCGAGAAAACCGATCACTTCAGCACATCCCACTCTGCAAATCTCTCGTTTCGGATATTCGCCTTTCCGAGAGTCTGATATTCGATTTCATGATTATACCCCCATTTCAAAAGCGTGGAATCTCCTCCGCCACGGGTGGTGATGAGAAATCGATTTTCAATGCCACCAAACCAGAAGCACCGGTCGCCCTGCCAATCCCGATCACCCGCATTGACATCCACGGGAAACCATCCGATTTTCGGCAGATAAATTTCCGCCCAGCGATGATAGGCTGTATCAACAGAGGATGCCTCTCCCCGGACAACCATTGAACCCACATACCGTGCAGGTATACCCGCAGCGCGGCAGAGAGCAACGTAGGCAAAGGTATATTCAGAACAGGATCCGGTTCCCCGCTCAATAACCGTAGGCGCAATATCCCAGCCGCCCACCATCTGATAGTTGATTCGGCCGGTAAGAAAATCGAAGAGCTTTCTCGCTATGAAGTACGGATTCTTTTCATGCCCAACAATTGTTTTTACCTTGTTCTGGATATATTCACTTTTCACCCGGTACTTATCCCCGTCCTGCAAATATTTCTTCGCAACTTCAGCTGGAATTTCCGACAAAGGGCCCACTTCGTGGGGGAAAATCTTGGTAGAAATACGGTAAAAAGTACCCTCCGCATCCATACGAAGTGATTCCTTTTCACCCGGCCCCATCTTTTTCATTTTATAAACAGCGGCTTTCTGACCCCACTGGTCCGTTTCAATCCGGGCACCATCTGTCCAGGTGATTTTATTCAGCTTCTGATTGGGTCCGTCCACGGGGATCGCCACGGTAACAGTGCCTCCGGTAATATACCCCGGCCCGAGATTCTGCACTTCCGTGAACAGGGTGGCATGTCCTTTCCTCTCGTCGGACCGAACACACTTGCCGTTGAGACTGTACACATCCGCCACATACAGTTTGTCGGTTTCATAGTCAGACGCGTATACTTTACCGCCATCCACCCACACACCATCCACAACCGGACCGGGAGCGGACACGTAAAAAATCGTATAGCCGGTACGAATGTCTACCATGTAAATTCGGTCCTTTTTGCTGTCAGCCGCCCACAGGTAGCCGTTCTGATCGTAGGCCAGCGCAGAAACAGATGGAGACGGAGACTTGATAAATGCCAGGGTTGTTCCATCCGCGGGGTCCACCTGCTGAATCTCTTTGCCACCCTTCGCTGACACCCAGACATTCCCGTCCCGATCACAAGCCAGCCCTGTAACGGGAGTAAGGGGAGAATCAATGGTCCGAATACACTCTCCCGTCTTCGGGTCAATAAAATAAATTCGCCCGTTTTCTCCATCTGCTGCCACAAGATTCCTGCCGTCAAATGAAAGAGCAGAAGGTTCGTATGCAGGGAACTCAACAGAACCCGTCCGTTTCCCCAATCGGTTCATAAACAGAATCACATCTTCGTGTCGATCCGTCAGGGCAAATTCCCCATTGAATCCGACAAGGCCGGTTGTGAAGCCGGCCGGAAGATCTGCTGTCACTGAAAATAGGCCCTTCGCAGGTACAAAAGAACCATTCCCCCCACTTTTGCTAATGTCGCAGGTCTGGGATAAGGCTGGAAACGAGAGAAGGACGAGTAGGAAAAATTGCGAAATCCGAATAAATTTTTTCATTTTGTTTCGGTTCCGCCACTGACACCTTCAAACCGGAATGAAAATCGGCTGATCGTTGTTGACGGATCTTTAAATTGAAAACTGAAGATAGCTGTCTGTCCCACTCCGATGCTGGAGGCAATCTGACTGGCTGTTTCAGCAAAAACCTTGCCTTTGGAATCCAGGGCTTGAACAATCATTTTCAATTTGTGCACAGTTTCAGTCATGTCATTCTTTACTGTACCTTCGAAAGTGACCGTATCTCCCGAACGAGTAGTTTTCTGGGTTTCAACGTTGATTGAAACCGGGGGTGCTGCCTTCGGGGCTTCCTTTTTTTTCTGCTCTATGAGGGCGTACGGCTTGTAGGGAACCGTTCGCTCCACATTATCATCAGTAAGAATCAGGGAGCCAGGTTTGGCCGCCTCTGCTTTTTCTTGAGGAGGCATCTGTTTTTCTTCGGCAACCGCCGACACTGGCATTTTGGCCTGATCCGCTTCCTTCACTGACTTAATCAGATTTCTATGAATCGACATTTTCTTTCCGTCTTTTTCCACCACCAGGATCTGATCGTTTTTCATTATCACCTGGTCGCACTTAAGGACGGAGCCGTCTTTGAATGTAACCAGCACATCCGCAAAGGACGCGAAGGCCACTAAGAAAACCGTCAAAAGCAGTGCTTTTCTCATGACTCACCTCTCTCGTATTAGAATTGCTGTATATCCAAGGGTATGGTCACATAATTTCCACATTCTGTCAACTGGCTCAGACAGAATAAGGTAACCCAACAGTATTGGAAGAAAAGGAAGTAAAAGAACGAACAACAGGGGATGACGGACAGCAGACTTTAACAGACTGGCAGTCCGATAGTGAAAGACACGAAACAGGCCGCCCATGGGGACCAGTTCTTCCACGGAAAACCCCGCATCTTCAGCAAGTCTGGCAAATCCGTGTTCAGTGAATCGGAAAAAGTCGTTGGGTTCCTGGTGCGCCTCCCACAGGAAAGGTACAACAAAAAAGCCCCGCCCTCCCGTCCGGGTAACCCGGGCCATTTCAGCCATCGCTACCCACGGAGAATGCAAATGTTCCATCGTCACCACGGACAACACCCCGTCCACAGACTCATCCCTGAGAGGGATATGATGAAGGTCACCGACAACATCCAGCGCCGAATAGTCCCAGTTTTCATCCCCAATGGTCGCATCCAGTCCGATCAAATGGCAATGGGCGAAATACTCATGGTACTGTCCTTCACCCGCACCGGCGTCCAATATCAGAGCCTTTGCCGGGATTGCTTCTGCAAATTTGGAAATCCTTTTTCGGATCTCCCTGTGAAAAGGGTCCAGGAGGGACTTAATCCGTTTCCACATAAGACAATCCCACTCCAGAAGCAAATGACAACGCCGCCACAGGATAGAGCCATTTTCCGTACCCGATACCAGAGATCGCGAGGATCAGGAAGCAGGGCAGCAAGGTGTTGACAAACAGTGCCTTATAAATTCTTGCCGGATCTTTTCCTTCCCGGATTTTCCGCCGTCCCATGATGTAGGCCACACCCGCTCCCACCAGTACCAGACTGTTGGTGGCCCGGAGAAAATGAGAAGTGAGAAGCCAAAGAAGAATGGTACCGGAAACAGCACCGGAAAGTCCCACAAAGGCGCCAAGACTTTCCCGGTAAAACCAGACCAGGTAGCCGAGAAAAACCAGTGAAGCTGCCAGCATAAACGCTACCGGAAGAAAAGCATGTTGATGGATGGTAAAACTGCCGGCAAATGCTCCACCCGTCAGAACCATCGAGAGAACAATCACTCTTCTATCCGCTTTCAGAATGATAGCTGCGACTGTCTCCATCGCGGCCAGGATTCCAAAAGTTTTCCACACAAGGGGATTTAGAAAATTCTGGCCCGCATAGAGTCCCAGCGCATACACAATCAAAAAGGCCCCACCAATTGATGAGGCCGTAACTTCGGCAATTGCTGTTTTACTTGAAGGGGATACCGTCATATTTTGTCCGTTCCTGGAACAATTTTCGCAGTTCCCGAAAACCGTCTCCAACCTTTCCATCTCCAACCGGTCGGCCATCAATTTCCACTACCGGGATCAATTCAGCACCAGACCCGGTGAGAAAAACCTCATCCGCTGCAATAAAATCCTGCAGGACCATTCCCCGTTGGTGGATTGGAACATTGTTCTCTTTTGCAATCTCGATAATCACTTTGCGGGTAATGCCTTCAAGAATGCCATGATAAGGCGGCGGCGTGAATAACTCCCTGTTCTTTGCGGCAAAAATGTTATCTGCCGTACACTCTGCCACATATCCCTCAGCGTTCAACATGATTCCCTCATCAGCGCCCATTCTGTTTGCTTCCATCTTACCCAGTATATTGTTGAGGTAATTCAAGGACTTGAACTGGGGATTCAACATGTCCGACCGGGTGCGTCTTGTGGAAACGGTCACCACTTTAAGTCCCTGTTCGTAGCGGTCCTCCGGGTAAAGGGCAATTCCTGTAGCGATGATATAAATAGCCGCCTTTTCACACTTTCTGGGATCAATCCCCAGATCCCCGATCCCTCTAGTCACCAGAAGGCGAATGTAGCAATCGTCCAGTCCGGTCCGCCGTGTCGTCTCAAGCACCAGCTCCGTCATTTCCTTCTTGGAAACGGGAATCTTCAGATCAATCCCCTTAGCTGAATTAAAAAGCCGGTCCATATGGTCTTCCAGGCGGAACACAAGGCCGTTGTAGGCTCGAATCCCTTCAAACACTCCGTCCCCATACAACAGGCCGTGCTCAAAAATCGATACTGTTGCGTCTTCTTTTTTGTCCACGAACTTTCCATCGAGATAAATGCTCAATGCCATTGATCACTCCTCTTCATAACTTATATTTTTTTACTTTCCCGGATCATATCCGGAAACGCAGTTCTGACGATTTTCTATACCTTCAACCCTTCTCAGCAAATCGCTTTGCAGAGTCGAAGGTGTTCTGCATCAACATGGCAATGGTTAATGGCCCTACCCCACCGGGAACAGGTGTAAGCAGTGCGGCCTTGCTTTCTACCGACTCAAAATTCACGTCTCCGCAAAGCACATATCCTTTGTCTCTGATCTTTTGCAATTTCGGGCTTTCCAACCCAAAAAGCTGTGATG
Source organism: uncultured bacterium (assembly GCA_965546895.1). GTDB lineage: Bacteria > Acidobacteriota > Holophagae > Thermotomaculales > Thermotomaculaceae > UM-FILTER-49-7. The sequence continues at coordinate 2,430 of CBEUWV010000057.1, read as the reverse complement.
CTGTCTCCGCATCATCTACCCGGTTAACACCGACGTCCACCACGGTTGCGCCGGGCTTCACGAACGTTTCGTCCACAAAATAAGGTCTCCCGACAGCCGCGATCAGGACATCCGCTTCCCGGCACACAGCCGCCAGGTTTTCCGTCCTTGAATGACAGATCGTAACCGTTGCATGGCGTTGTAAAAGAAGCATGGCAACGGGTTTTCCCACAATATTGCTACGCCCGATTACAACGGCGCGCTTTCCCTTAAGTTCCACATCGTACGCATCCAGAAGTGCCATAATTCCCCGAGGTGTACAGGGCACAAAGCACTCATCCCCCACCATCAGCCTGCCTGCATTTACCGGATGAAAGCCGTCCACGTCCTTGTCCGGTGAAATCAGCGACAACATTTTTTTCTCGTCCAGGTGAGCGGAAATCGGAAGCTGCAGCAAGATACCGTGGATATCCGGGTCATTGTTCAGCCGAAGAATCAAAGTGGTCAGTTCAGCCTCAGAAACATCCGCCGGAAGTCGAAATCCACTGGAAAAAAATCCCAGCTTTTCACACGCCTTTTCCTTCATTCTTACATAGACTGCAGAAGCGGGGTTTTCCCCTACCAGAATGACAGCCAGCCCGGGACGAAGGCCTGAAGCGTCTACCTCTTGCCTCATTCCGTCGGTAATTTTGTGGGCCAGGGTCCTGCCATCCATCAAAACCGCCATTGGTTCTCCTTTTTCACAAAAACAATCGTAGCTATTTTATCATAGTTCAATCACTGCCGGTCCCAGTGCCCGACTCAGCCAGCAGAATCTCTTCAATTTTATTATCCTTAAAGGCCCACAGTTCATTCAACCAGCTCTGGAACCCTTTCTTGAAGTTCATGTCATTAAAATAGTCTCCGATTAACTCGGATGCCACGGGTAAATCACGGACATGCACCACAATCTTCTTAGCCTTTCCGCACAGGAATTGCCAGAACGACACCACTCCGTCCGGATAGACAATGGTAACATCCAGAATCCGATTCAACTGTCCGCCCATGGCCCCCAACACAAAGGCGATTCCCCCGGCTTTCGGTTTCAATAAATGTCGATACGGCGATTCCTGCTTTCGTTGTTTTTCGGGCTTGAATCGCGTTCCCTCCACAAAATTGATGATTGCCACCGGCATGTCCCTGAACTTTTCGCAGGCCTTCCGGGTTTTTGCCAGGTCCTTTCCTTTCAGATGTGGTTTCTTCAACAGGGTTTCCCTTGAATATCGCTTCATAAAGGGAAAATCCAATACCTTCCAGATGAACCCAATTACCGGTACCCACATCAGCTCCCACTTCAAAAAGAACTTCAGCAAAGGTGTTTTTCTGTAAAAAACCACTTGCAGTGCAAAAATGTCTACCCAGGACTGGTGATTTGGCAACAGCAGATACCATTCCTTCAGGCTCAAATTTCTGACCCCTTCTATCTCCCATTCTGTCCTGTGAAAGGCTCTGAACGCAGCGTTGTTGATTCCCATCCACGTGACCGCAATTCCATCTAAAATCCGGTTAAAGAACCGGCGAACCGCTGAAAACGGAAATAGGTATTTGAAAAAAGCTGCAACCAGGATAAACGGAACCCACAGAATTGTGTGCACAATCAAAAAAATAATGAGGGCTGTACCCTTTACAAATCCGGGCAAGTACTTCAACATGCCTACCTCCAATTCCATCGCTCACTTCCTGCTTCCCACATTATGCAACAAAGACCTGCCTGAAAGCAAGTATCCGAAAATAGAGAGGAAACACCTTGATTTATAAGGAAATACCATTTTACTTCACGCCCATTTTTCTCTTTATTTTCTATGCTTTACGAAACAACTCCCACATTTATAAGCTAATTCATAGAAAAAAGCGCCGAAATAGCTTCCTATTTCAGTATTGTTGTGCAATAATCTTCTCAGCGGTTTGTTCGGCCTGTCACGTTGTCAGATTGACATTCCGTATGTTTTTTTCAAGGAGTTTCGAATGTCTCAGAGTTTGTATGTCGGTAATTTCCCGTATTCTACTACGGAAGATGAACTGCGCACAATGTGCGCAGAGCATGGCACAGTTGAATCTGTTCGTATTATCAGTGACCGTAACACCGGTCTCTCACGCGGCTTTGGTTTCGTCGATATGGCGACCGAAGATGAAGCACAGGCTGTTATTTCAGCACTGAATGGCAAAGATCTTGGTGGAAGGGAACTGAAAGTAAACGTTTCCAAGCCCAGAGAAGAACGCCCCAAGCGCGACCGCTGGTAAGTTCTTCTTACAAAATTGAAAGCGAAAAGCCGGGCAGAAGCCCGGCTTTTTTTTGTGCCTGCTTATCAATACGGACCACACGGTTCCATTCATATGCCGAACGAACATAAAGTCACTATTTAATGGAATATTGTCTGTAAAAGTCTGGAAGATAAAAAAATGGAGGCGACG